>CANJKA010000046.1 GCA_947474675.1 Flavobacteriales bacterium | reverse complement strand
CCTCCTCCGACTCCAACAAATCCACTGATAACACCAGCAAATAGTCCTATACAAATTAAAATAAAGATTGTTTGACTTGGCATAATTTGAATTTTATAAGCAAATATAGTGTTTTTGTTATTTAGACAGTAGATTTTTAGACAATAGATGATAGACTTCATTTTTTTAATGTCTATGTCTAAATCAAATCATTCAACCATCATATTACAACCTCTCAAATCTGAATTATCAAACCTTCCCATTAATTGAAATTGATCTCCAATTCTTTTTCCTAAATCTTGAGTGGCAATAAAACTGCAGCTGTACAAATTAGCTAAATCAATTACATTAATTCCTCCTGTTTTACCTTCCTTTACGAACTGAAAAGGATCATTGGTTTGACGAATTTTTATGTCCATCCATTTTGGTATAGAGAAAATGCCATCTTTGTTACTATAGGATTGAGAGAATAATTCAGTCATTCCGTATTCAGAAGAAATAAATTCACAGCCTAATCCATTTTTTAAGTAGGTGTGTAATTCTTCTTTTGATATTTCTTTTCTTCGACCTTTCATTCCTCCAGTCTCGATAATTTGAGCCTCAGATAAATCAATTTTCGCATCTGCTAAATCTAATAAAGCGTATGATACACCAAAAATAACAACTTTTTTTCCTTCTGAAATAGCTTTTTGGTAATTAGAAACCAATTGATCATAATCAGTTAAGAAGAATCCAGAAAGAGTCGAATTAGTTTCTTTAATTAAATGATCAACCATATAAACCAAACTGGAATTACCTTGTTCTATATAATTTGGTAGTAATGCAAGAATTACTTGTTCTGCTGGATTCCCTATATATTCGTTATATATCTGAATAAACGATCGTTCATACATTTCTGCTTTTTGAACGGAGTGTTTACTTCTGATCATGCCAGTTGTACCACTGCTAAAGAAATCAAAAAGTACAGGAAGATCAGTTGAAATGACGGTATGTGATTTAAAAAATGAAATAGGTAAAAAAGGAATTTCATCAATCGTTTTAGGAAAAGGGCGATTTAAGATTTTTAGGTATTCTTTGTAAACCGAACAATTCTCGCGTTGAAAATTAAAAACATCAAAAACTGTTTTTTCAAAATCACTATTTTTTTCTATCGAGAAGATTTGATTTTCTAGAAATATCATTCAGAAATTTTTTACAAAATTAATGATTTATTTCCAAGTCTGGATCGTGTTTGTGTTTAAACATGAAAGCAAAAAGAATTGCTACTACTAAAGAATAAAGAGCAAATGAGAGCCATATTCCATGCCAATCTGTAATACCATCTTTACTTATAAAATATTTATCAATAATTTTCCCACTTAATAAACTTCCTAAAATTGCACCAAATCCATTGACCATCATCATAAATAATCCTTGAACACTTGCCCTTATTTTTGGGTCAGCTTGTGTTTCAACAAATAATGAACCTGAAACGTTAAAAAAGTCGAATGCCATTCCATAAATAATACAGGATAAAATAATCATCCACAATCCACTACCTGGATCACCATAAGCTAATAAACCAAAACGTAAAACCCATGCAAACATACTAATTAGCATTACTTTTTTTATCCCAAATTTTCGAAGGAAAAAAGGAATAAAAATTATGAAAATTGTTTCAGATATTTGTGAGATTGACATAATGATGGTCGTGTGCTCCATTATATATAAATCTTTGAAGTCAGTGATTTTTTCAAAATGACTTAAAAACGTATCTCCGTAGGCATTCGTTAATTGTAATGAAGCGCCTAATAGCATTGAAAAAACAAAAAACACGGCCATTTTTGGTTGTTTGAAAAGTAAAAATGAATTTAAACCTAAAACACTTATAAATGATTTTTCCATTGTTTTTGCCAAGGGAGGGCATTTTGGAAGAGTAAATGAATAGAGACCTAAAATAATGGATGCTAAGGACGCGACGTAGAATTGATTAGCTGAAGCTTTAAATCCTAATATATCGATTGTCCACAAAGCAACTACAAAACCAATTGTTCCCCAAACTCGAATTGGAGGAAATTCTTTGGTAAGATTTGCCCCTTTATTTTTTAAAGAAGAATAAGCAATTGTGATTGATAATGCGATAGTAGGCATGTAAAAAATCATATTGATTAACAAAAGCCAAAACATCATCTCAGGTGAATCAATTTGAGGAATGATAAAAAGTGTAATTCCACCTAATACATGTAAAATACCGTAAAGTTTTTCAGCGTTTAGCCATTTATCAGCAATCATACCAGCGATTGCGGGCATAAAAAGTGATGAAATTCCAATAGTTGAAAAAACTGCTCCGAATTGTTCAAAGGACCACCCTTTTGATTTTGAACAATAAACACCAATAGTAATCAACCAAGAACCCCATACAAAGAATTGCAGAAAATTCATTAAAATTAACCGATATTTAATCCGCAAAATAGTAGAGTTTTAGTAAGCTTAGAATCTAAATATTAAGAAGTTCTTTTGTTAATTTGATCTCTTATTTTTGAAGCTAATTCATAGTCTTCGTTTTCAAGAGCTGTGTTTAATTGTGTTTCAAGTTCTTCAATAGTAACATTTGCTGTTGTTTCAATTTCTTCTTCATCTTCAGAATCATTTTCTTCACCAAAATTGAAATCATTTTCTATTGCTGTTTCATCTAATAGTATTCCAGCACTTGCTAAAATATTTTCAAATGTATAAACTGGACAACTAAAGCGAACACCAATTGCAATAGCATCAGAAGTTCTTGCATCAATTTCAGTTATTTGTCCATCTCTTTCACAAATTAATTTAGAGTAAAATATACCTTCAATTAAATTGTAAATAATAACCTCTTTAACAACGATGTCAAATGCAACAGCAAAACTTTTAAATAAATCATGAGTCAAAGGACGTGTAGGAGTCATTTTTTCTAATTCGATAGCAATTGCTTGTGCTTCAAATCCACCAATAATAATAGGTAAACGTCTCTTTCCTCCAGCTTCAGATAATACTAAAGCATACGCTCCTGATTGTGTTTGGCTATATGATAAGCCTATAATTTCTAGTTTTACTTTCTCCATGCCCTTGTTTAACGCGTTGGAATTTAAAATAAAACAACTAAGAAAGTATCATGCCTTCTTAGTTGTTTTAATATGATTCGTTGTAAAAATAATATTTTTTTCTTTAAATCAATTATTTGTTGCGTTGAATTTTTTCAAAGCTTCCGTTAAACGTGGAAGAACTTCAAAAACATCACCTAATACTCCGTAATCTGCTGCCTTGAAAAAAGGAGCTTCAGCATCAGTATTAATTGCAACAATAACTTTTGATCCATTCACACCAGCTAAATGCTGAATAGCTCCTGAAATACCAGCAGCAATATATAAATTTGGACGAATAGCGAAACCAGTTTGACCAACATGTTCATGATGAGGTCTCCAACCAATATCAGCAACCGGACGAGAACAAGCTGTTGCAGCTCCTAAAACTTTTGCTAAATCTTCTACTATCCCCCAGTTTTCAGGAGCTTTCATACCTCTTCCTGCAGAAACAACTCTTTCAGCTTCAGTTAATGGAATTTCTCCTTCTGGTTTTTTTGTTGATAAAACTTTAATTCTTGTTTCTCCAGCATTACCAGAGTAATCTTCAACTGAACAAACAGAACCTGTAACTTCAGGTTGAATACTATTTGGTAATAATGAAATTATTTTTTTATCTGTTTTGATATTCACATTTCCAAATGCTTTTCCTGAGAAAACATTTACTGAACAAGTGAAGCCACCATCTGTTATCGGTAAACTTGTAGCACCTGAAACCAAACCAGCTTTTAATCTAACGGATAATCTTGGTGCAATTGATTTTGCGATTAAATCATGAGAAAAAACAACTGTATTTGCTCCTGTTTTCTCAACAGCACTTGCTATTATACGAGTGATTTGTTGAGCATCATCAGACGTTACAGATCTGTCTATTAAAACATTTCCAGCTCCATATTCACCAAGAACAGCTAAACTTGCTGCATCAGCTAATCCAGTTGAAACTACAGTAACATCACTCCCTAATTTTTTTGCGTAAGTAACTGCTTCGAAAGCACTTTTCCCAAGACCGTTGCTACTTGTTATATATACTATTGTAGACATTTCTAATTCTTTTAAATTCAAATGTATTTTATTTGCTTTTTTTTGTCATTTGTACCGCGTGTGAAGCCACGAAGTGAATCGCCATTTTGAAATTCATCGTTTTTAGTGACGTTTTTCGTTCATGGCTTATTTTATATGACTTTCGCTTCGTTGTGTAACAAGGCAACTAACTCATCCATGTTATTTGGATCAATCATTTTACATGCTGTTTTTGCTGCTGGCATTGTGTATGAAGCAAATGATGTTAATGTATTTACATCGATAGCTGGTACGATTGTCAAGGGTTTTGTTCTTGCAGCCATAATTCCACGCATATTTGGAATGCGTTGTTCAGCCATTCCTTTAGCACATGAAACAACTAAAGGTAAATCAACTTCAACAACTTGAACACCACCTACGATTTCTTTTTCCAAAGTAACGGTTGTTCCATTAATATCCATTTTAGTAGCTAATGAAACAAAAGGTAGATCTAATTCTTCGGCAATCATTCCTCCAACTTGAGAACCATTGTAATTGATAGTTTCTTTACCAGTTAAAACTAAATCAAATCCATTTGCTTTTGCATAAGAAGCAATTTGAGCAGCTGTGTAATAAGCGTCAGTTGGATCAGCATCGATACGAACAGCATCATCAGCTCCAATTGCTAGTGCTTTTCGAATTACAGAATCATCTCCTGCAGTTCCTACTGTTATAATAGTTACATTTCCTCCTAAAGTTTCCTTTAGCTCTAATGCACGAACTAGTGCATACCATTCGTCGTATGGATTTACAATATATTGAACACCATTTTCATCAAATTTGGTATTGCCATCTGTGAAAGCAATTTTTGAAGTTGTGTCCGGCGATTTACTGATACAAACAAGTATTTTCATTCTTTCTTAAGATTTCTTTTCGTGCGTAAAATTAATAAATTTTACGCATTTAAACTTTTTATTAGAAATAAAAAAAAATCTTTTTTTAATATTTTTTTGTTTTTTTGTATTAAATTTAAAATGTGATTTTTCAAAGGAAAGAATATAATTTTGGGTCGGTTGATGTTCATTTGATGGAGTTCTCAGATTTCGAGATTTCTGATTATTTAGATCAATTAACTGATATTGAAACAGAACGTTTTTTTACGTTCTCAAATATTCAACGTAAAAGAGAATTTATAGCTACTCGTATTTTAAGGCATGAATTATTTGGTTTCCAGCATATTCATTATGATGTGGTGGGAGCTCCTTTTATAAAAGGAGAAGGTTTTATTTCTATTAGTCATTCTAAAAATATTGTTGGAATTGCTGTGTGTAATGAGTTTAAAGTGGGGTTAGATATTGAGCCAATCAATGATAAAATCTCTAAAATCAAACATAAATTTCTCTCTTTAGATGAAATTGAAAAATTAGATTGTGATTCAACAACGGAATTGACAAAAGTGTGGTCTGGAAAAGAATCTCTTTATAAAGTTTCTGGGACAAAAGGAATTAATTTCCGAACTGAATTATCACTTATTAAAAATGAAGAAGAAAAATGGGAAGGCTTTTTTATCAATGATGTGCATTCAATGCGTACAGAATTAAGTATCTTTGAAGTGGACAAAAGAATAATTTCAATTAATACATGCGTTTGTGAATAACAGTCAATCAATACTGAATAAATTTACTTCTAAAAAAGGTCAAGTTGCAATTCTGATTGACCCAGAAAAATGTGACAATGGGCCGAAATTGTTAGAACTGATTAAAAAAGCTGAATTCGCTGCAATTAATTACTTTTTTATTGGAGGAAGCACAGTCACTAAAACAGAATTTGATTTAACAATTAATTTTCTTAAATTAAATACGGGTATACCGCTTGTGATTTTTCCAGGAAGTTCCCATCAAGTTTCTGAAAAAGCGGATGCATTGTTGTATCTAAGTTTATTGTCAGGTAGAAATCCTGACTATTTAATAGGGCATCATGTACAATCAGCAAGTGAAATTTATAAGCTGGATTTTGAAGTGATTTCAACCGGTTATATTCTCGTCGATGGAGGAACAAGATCTACTGTATCATACATCAGTCAGACAACACCTATTCCTAGTGATCAAATTAGTATCGTTAGGAATACTGCTATAGCTGGAGTTCTTCAAGGTAAAAAAATGTTGTATTTTGATGCAGGTAGTGGAGCTAAATATCCTATTTCAGCAGAAATCATTAAAGAAGTTGTTTCTTTTGGAGTACCAATAATTGTGGGGGGAGGAATTCGGACATTAGAGAAAATGGAAGAATTAAAAAAAGGAGGAGTGAACGTTATCGTAATTGGAAATCATATTGAAGAAAATATCGATTTTTTATTAGATATTAAATCATTTACTTGTGGTAATTTTGATTATGATAAATAAATTTTATTTTTTATAAATCATTTATTCTCCCTCTTTAATTTCTTTTATTTACTGATTAATAAAGTGTTATTTATTTCGATTAGCTTTTTATTATTGATATATTTTGCTATCAATTATATTAATATTTAATTACTTTTAGTTAATTTACTTGATTTAACAAAAATTGTTTTTATTTTTACTCGCTAAAATTACATTTTAAGATACAATAAGCACACTTCACACAATTATTAACATAATATTATTTTAAGTTAATTGAATATTATATTTTTGTTCTGATTTATATTTTTCAATTATCAAAAACTTTAAAAAAACAAATATGAATAAAATAATTACTTTTTTAATGTTTCCAATGCTTACTCTTACTAGCATTATTACATTTGGTCAAAATGAAACAGGGAAATGTGGGATCCATTATTACATGGATGAATTATATAAAAATGATCCAGACCTTAAAAAAAGAGTTGAAAAAAGTTTTGAAACTCCAATCGTCAATAAAAGCGGTGTAGTTGATACAAATTTAATGATTATTCCTGTTGTTTTTCACGTTTTACATCAATATGGTGTTGAAAATATCAATGATACTCAGGTTTATGATCAAATGAGAATCTTAAATGAAGATTATAGATTGAGAAATGCTGATACTGCTGCTGTTGTTTCTGCTTTTGACACATTAATGGCGGATGCTCATATTGAATTCAGATTAGCGACTATCGATCCTTGGGGAAATCCTACAAATGGAATTGAGCATATTTATTCTCATGAACTAAATACAGGAGATATGAATTCTAAATTAAATCAATGGGATAGAAGTAAATATTTAAATGTTTGGACAAATAAACAATTTCCAGCTAACGGTGATGGAACAACTCTTTTAGGATATTCAATGTTTCCTAGTTCTGTTGAAGGAACAAATTTTTATGTAGACGGAATTATTTTTGTTCACAATACAATTGGAACAATTGGAACAGGAGCAGGAAATGATGGTAGAACGTTAACACATGAAGCTGGTCACTGGTTGAATTTAGAACATACTTGGGGACCTACTAATAGTCCAAATGTTGCTTGTGGTGATGATGGTGTTGCTGATACTCCAATAACTCAAGGTTCTTTTGTTTGTAATCTTGCTGCAAGTGAATGTAATGCTCCAATTATTGAAAATACACAAAATTATATGGAATATGCTGCGTGTTCAAATATGTTTACAAAAGGACAGGTTGCAAGATTAAGATTTGCTTTAAAAAGTGATGTTGGTGATAGATCAAGTTTAATTACTGACTCTAATGCGATAATGACAGGTATTAATCAAGTTGCTGTTTGTAAACCAAAAGCAGATTTTTACGCTTCTTCTCGTTTTGTTTGTCAAGGTGGTAATATTACTTTTAAAGATGTTTCATGGAGAGCTGTAGCAACTGCAAGAACTTGGACTTTTGAAGGAGGTACTCCTGCAACATCAACGACTGCTACTCAAAGTGTAACTTATGATACACCTGGATACAAAAAAGTCACTTTGTCTGTTGAAAATGCAAACGGAGTTGATGAATTAGTGGAAGAAAATTATATTTTTGTTTCTCCAGGATGGGCTGACTTTACAGGTCCTTATTCAAATGATTTAGAGACTGGAAATGCATATTGGTTCTTAAAACAAAATCCAGAAAATAATTTTGCTAGATTTGATTTAAGTGCTGGTACAGGTTATTATACAGGGACAGGTGCTAATACAAGTACTTGTTATAAATTAAACAACTTTAAAGATGTTTCTGGAGCTTTGGCTTACACAAATGATTGGTTTTACAACAAAAGGTTGGGGAACTCTCAAGATGCTTTAATCACGCCATCTTTTGATTTAAGATATACTACAGGAGTAAATATTTCTTTCAAATATTCTTTTGCATCTAATACTAATATTTCTACTGACATGACTGAAGTTATGAAAGTTTATACTTCAAGAGATTGTGGTGAGACTTGGTCATTAAAGAAAACATATACAGGTGTTGAATTAGTAGCTTCTGGAGGTTTTGCAGGTTATACAGACTTTGTTCCTACTTTACCTTCTCAATGGCATGATGCTTCTTTTGCATATTCAACTGGATCATTAGATGGATCTACTAGAGTTAAAATTGAATTTACAGCTTCTGATTATTCAAATAACTTATACATTGATAATTTTAATATAACTGGAACTTTAGGAATTGATCCTACTGAGATTTCTGATTTAGAATTAACGGTTTATCCTAACCCACTTTCTTCTCAACAATCTATCAATGTTTCTTATATTGCTGGTGAAAATCCAATTCAATTAATCTTAAGAGATGTACAAGGTAAAATTGTTCATTCAGAAACGGTTAATACAATAAATGCTAAAGTTGATCACAAATTAGAAATTGGAAAAACTCTTTCTTCTTCTTGTTATTTCCTTGAAGTTAAATCTGGAGATTTTTCTACAGTTAAAAAAGTAGTTGTTTTGTAATACAACAATTTAAAATATATTTTAAAAAGGTCGCTTACTAGCGGCCTTTTTTGTTCTCTTAAGTTTTTCGTGTCTTTTTATCTTCTTGATATACAAGTAATGGTTGTATATTATCATTAATTTTTTTCTGTATTTTTTTCTATATAATTTTACGATTTAACGCATTATCGCATAAAATCATATAATTATAAATTTAATTAAGCCATGGAAAAAAAAATTATTTGCCTGATTATTTCTTTTTTTTCTTTTTTTATTAAAAATACAGCTGCTCAAGAAAATTACAAAGGATGTGGATTGAATGAACAATTGGAAGAGTTGTATAAAGAAAATCCTAAATTAAAGGAAGAGATTTCACTTTTGATGAAAAATTCAAGAACCTTTAAAAAAAATAAATCGGGTGAACCAATTGAAGTGTATACTATTCCTGTAGTATTTCATATAATCCATGAATATGGTACTGAAAATATTTCAGATGCTCAAGTTTTTGATGAAATGATCGTCTTAAATAGGGATTATCGAATGATGAACAGTGATACATCTGAAATAGATAATTATTATGATACTACAAGATCGGATGTTTACGTTGAATTTAAATTGGCATCTAAAGATCCATGGGGAAATTGTACTAATGGAATTGAACATATTTATAGCCATTTAACTACAGAAGCAAACGATGATTCAAAATTAAATGGATGGCATAAATCTAATTATTTGAATGTTTGGGTCGTTTCGTCTTTAGAAAATCATGAAGCATCTGCTTATGCTTATTTCCCTTCTAATGATTTACCATTTTACAGAGATGGTGTTATTATTATAAACGATTATGTGGGAAGACTTGGTACTGGTCAAAATGCTTGGTCAAGAACTTTAACGCATGAAATTGGACACTATTTAGCTTTACCTCATGTTTGGGGAGAGGGTAAATGTGAATTAGAACCTATTTGTGGCGATGACGGTATTTTAGATACACCTCCAACGAAAGGATATACAACTTGTTCGATTAATAATTCACATAAATGTAATGCAGAAATTCCTGAAAATCTTCAAAATTACATGGATTACTCTTTTTGTAATCGAATGTTTACAAAAGGTCAAGTTGAAGTGATGAGATTTAGCCTTGCGTCTACTCTTGGGGGAAGAAACAATCTTGTTTCAGATTCAAATCATATTCTTACTGGCATTAATGTTCTGTCTCCTCCAACATGTTCACCAAAAGCTGATTTCCATGCCTCAGACCGTTTTATTTGTCAAGGTGCTAATGTTATTTTTAATGATGTTTCTTGGAGAGCTACTGTTGATTCTAGAATCTGGACCTTTGAAGGTGGAACTCCGAGTACTTCAACATCTATTTCTCCAAATGTTGTTTATGATACGCCAGGTTATAAAAAAGTAAGGCTTTCAGTACAAAATTCAATTGGTACAGATGAGTTAATTCAAGAAAATTTTATATTTGTTTCACCTTTATGGGCTGATTTTACAGGTCCTTATTCGAATGATTTAGAAAGTGGAAATTTTAACTGGTTTTTGGTGGATAATCCTGAAAATAATTATGCGAAATTTCAAGTTTCTCCAAATCATGGTTATAATAATACCCAATGTTTTAAATTAAATAATTATAAAAACACATCTTCAGCATTAGCATATACGAATGATTGGTTTTATGATAAGCGTTTAGGATATGGTAAAGATGCATTAATTTCACCTTCTTTTGATTTGACACATACAGCTAATGCTTCTATTTCTTTTAAGTATGCTTATGCTTCAAACGGAAATACATTCGATACTATTACCGAAGTTGTAAAAGTATATGTTTCTAAAAATTGTGGTGAATCATGGGTTTTAAGAAAAACAATGCTTGCTTCTGAATTATTAACTGCTGGTTTTGCAGGTAATATTGATTTTATTCCTCAATCAAATAGTCAGTGGAAAACGTGTGTTATACCTTATAATGCATCAGGGAGTGATTATGAAACAAGAGTAAAAATTGAATTCGTTGCATCTGATTTTGCCAATAATTTATACATTGATAATTTCAATATTACTGGAACTTTAGGATTGTTTACTAATGAAATTGATAATTTAGAATTATCTGTTTATCCAAATCCGCTTACTTCTCAACAATCGATTAATGTTGCATATACTTCAGGAGAAACTCCTGTTGAATTGATATTAAAGGATTTACAAGGTAAAGTAATTCATTCAGAAAGAGTAAATGAATTAAATACGAAAGTTAATCATATTTTGAAATTGGATACACTTCTTTCTTCTTCTTGTTATTTTTTAGAATTTAAATCTGGAAATTTTTCAACTACAAAAAAGATTGTTATTTTATAATAATTGAATTTTATTTCAGGAATAGACTGCTTTATGGTGGTCTATTTTTGTTTTAATGTTTTTAATTCAGTCTTATTTCTTTTAATTAGATTTCTAATCTTTATTTTTACAGAAATAAATATTAAAAAATGTCTAAAACACACCCGTATTGTTTAACTATTGCCGGATTTGATCCTTCAGGAGGAGCTGGAATTGTTGCTGATTGTAAAACATTCGAGCAACTAAAAGTTCATGGTTTAAGTGTTTTAACATCTAATACGATTCAAACAGAAGATCAATTTTATTCTTATAATTGGGTTGATCCATCTTTGATTTTAAATCAAATATCAATATTGCTAGATCGATATCCAATCCAATTTATTAAAATTGGTTTGGTTAAAGATGCTGATACTCTTTTATTAATTTTAAGATTACTTCACTCAAAAATAGAATCTCCAATTATTATTTGGGATCCTATTTTAAGTCCTACCTATAGTGAAAATCAAAATATAGATGAAAGGTTTCATTTAAAACTGGGTGAAATTTTAATATTAATTTCTATTTTAACTCCAAACTTACCTGAATACACAACTCTTTTTGGAGAATCTTCACCTTCTCAAATAGCTGTTAAATTTGATGTGATAATTTATTTAAAAGGAGGGCATTCAATTCAAAAGGGTAAAGATTATTTATACAATAAAGAAAATCAATTCCCTTTTAATCCTTCTATTAAAACAGAACGTTCAAAACACGGAACAGGATGTATTTTTTCTAGTGCTTTATTGTCTTTATTGTCAAGAGAATTTCCTCTAAATAAAGCCTGCTATAGAGCGAAAAATTATGTTGAAAAAAGAATTATGTCGAACAAAACTCTTTTAGCCTATCATAGATAATTTTTTTGATTTATCTAATTATTTATACCTTGAAGAGAACATAAATTAAAGTACAATCCTTTTAATTCTAATAATTCAGAATGTGTTCCTCTTTCTTTAATTTCACCTTTTGATAAAACGATAATTTGATCCGCATTTTGTATTGTACTTAAACGATGAGCGATCACTAATGAAGTTCTATCTTTCATTAGTTTGTCTAAGGCATCTTGAACTAATTTCTCAGATTCGGTATCTAAAGCAGAAGTTGCTTCGTCTAAGATCATTATCGAAGGATTTTTAAGTACTGCACGAGCAATACTCATTCTTTGTTTTTGACCACCGGACAATTTATTACCTCTTTCTCCAATGTTTGTATCATATCCATTCTCTAAATTCATTATAAATTCATGAGCATTGGCAATTTTGGCCGCATTTATCATTTCTTCTTCTGTGGCTGATAATGTTCCAAACATAATATTGTTTCTAGCAGTATCATTAAACAAAATAGATTCTTGCGAAACAATTCCAATATGTGATCTTAAATCATATAAAGATGCTTCTCTAATATCTACTGAATCATATAATATGTTTCCTTCAGTTACGTCGTAAAAGCGGGGTAATAAATCAGAAATTGTTGACTTCCCACTTCCTGATTCACCAACCAAAGCATACGTTTTTCCTTTTGGGATTGTGAAATTTATGTTTTTTAAAACAAATTCATCTTTGTATTTAAATGAAACATTCTCAAATGTTAGTTCAGTCGTTAATTCTTTTAGTTCCGTTGGATTTTCTTTTTCAAAAATTTTCTCATCCGTACTTAAAATTTCATTTATCCTATCCTGTGACGCTTTTGTTTTATTTAAAAAACCAATAGCAGTTGCTATACTTTGTATTGGACGTAATAACTGAGAAAACACAACAATAAAAGTGATGAATTTCGCACCAGTTAAGTCTGTTTGCTTATCGAGAATCATTCCTCCTCCAAACCAAACAATACAAACTAAAACAAATGCTCCTAATGTTTCATTTAATGGGGAAGATAAATCTTTTTTACGAAATGCTTTTGTAATTAATTCTTGGTGTTTTAAATTCGTTTTTTTAAAAGATAGAAGCATTTGAGGGATTGCATTAAATGCTTTTATAACACGAATAGCTCCCAAACCTTCTTCAATTTCAGAAGTAAGATGGCCCATTTGATCTTGACCTTCTTTCGCTGTTTTTTTTAAACTTTTCCCTATTCTAGAAATTATTAAGGCAGATATTGGTAATAAAACAAAAGAAATTAAAGTTAATTGTGGACTTAAATAAAGTAAAAATGAAACACTAATAGCAACTGCAATTGGTTCGCGATATATCAATTCTAATACACTAACAACGGCAATTTCAATATCATTAACGTCAGTTGTCATTCTTGACATTACATCTCCTTTTCTTTCTTCTGAATAAAATGATAAAGGTAGGTTCATTGCTTTTTCATAAAGTTTATTTCGGATATCTCGAACGACCACCATCCTTAATTTTGATTGGTGCCAAACGGTTGCATATCTAAAAACATTCTTTATAATAAATGCTGATAAAATGGAACAACATATAAAAAACAAAGCATCTTTAGGACTTCTTTGTATGGTTATAGTCATGAAGTAATTAAAATATTCTACGATGTAATTAAAAAAATTCACAACTCCACCATTATAAATTGGCTCAATAGTTTTTGAAGGGTCTATCTCTGAATCTAAAAAAATAATTTGAAAAAAAGGGATAAACATTACCAACGAAATTAAATTAAAAATCGTGAATAATATATTGTAAACTATAATTAATATAGACGTCATTCTGTAGGTAAATGCATACCTGTGTATTTCTAAAATTTCTTTCATAGTCCTACAAAGATATGTTTTTGTTTGCCTTTTTTTAATCCTTCAACAAAATTCTTTACTTTTGTACCATGGGTTCAATAAGACAAAGTAGAATTGAAGGAGTAATTTTAGAAGAATTATCTGTTTTTTTTCAAAGAAATGCAAGAGAGATTTGTTTGGGTGCAATGGTTAGTGTAACGGTTGTTCGTGTAACTTCTGATCTTTCTTTAGCTAGATGTTATGTTAGTATTTTTGCAGGTCCTGAAAAACAGGAGGTCCTTGAAAGTATTCGTGAAAATGTCAAAAAAGTAAGGGGGGAAGTTGGTAAAAGATTAAAAAACATGCGTAAAATACCTGAATTATTATTTTTTATAGATGATTCATTAGATTATGCTAGTCAAATTGATGTACTTTTGAAAAAGAATTAAGTTTTAATTGTTTTAATATTATTTTTTATCAACGTACCTTTTTTTATAGCCAAAAGATATCTTTCTTCTAAAAAGAAAAAAAATGTTATTAATTTAATAACACGGATTTCTGTTGTTGGTATAGCTGTTACAACTGCGGCTTTAGTGATTCTTCTTTCTGCTTTTAATGGAATTGAATCGATGGTGAATAAATTATATTCTGAATTTGATGCTGACGTTGTTATTCGATCATCAATAGGAAAAACTTTTGATTCAAATCAAATAGATTTTAACCGTCTAAATAAAATTGAAGGAGTAGCTACAATTTCAAAAGTAATCGAAGAGGTTATCGTTTTAAAAAATGAAAATAAATGGGTGAATGCCCAGATGATTGGTGTAGATTCAAGTTTTTTATCCATGTCTAATATGGAAAAGCATATCGTAGATGGTGTGCCAATTTTGAATAATGGGAAATATCAAGTTGGATTGATTGGCGCAAAATTATTAGATAATTTAGGAGGATATATTTCAGAAACAGATTATGAATCTTTGATAGTGTATGCTCCAAAAAGAAATGCTAAAGTTAAATTCGGGTCAAATCCTTTTACAACAAGTTTTATTCAATTGTCAGGCAGAATTGATTTTAATAAAGAAGTTAATTCAGAAATACTTGTTGTCCCAATAAGTTATGCACGAGAAATATTAGATTATGATTATGACATTACATCAATTTATGTAACTGTAAAAGAAGGATTTGAAAATGAATTTGTAAAAGATCAACTAATAAAAGTCTTAGGTAAAGATTTTATTGTTAAAACTAATTACGAGAAAAACGAATTAATTTTTAAGACGAGTAGGACTGAAAAATTAATTGTAATGGTCATACTTATTTTTATTTTTATTATTGCAGCATTTAATCTAGTAGCCTCTTTGACGATGTTATTTATCGAAAAAATGGACAATATTAAAACGATGTTAAGTTTTGGAGCAGATAGAAAATTTATTTTTAGAATTTTCTTTTTTGAAGGATTGATGATTTCATTTAAAGGTATTTTTATAGGTTTAATTTTAGGGTATTTAATTTGTTTTATCCAGATAAATTGGAGTGTTTTAGAAATGCCTAATTCAGGGGGAGCTGCTTTCCCAATTAAAATTAAGTTTTTAGATAGTTTGTTTATTATTTCTATGGTTTGCGGGCTTAGTTTGTTGGCCTCTTATTTACCCGTCAAATACTTACTTAAAAGAAATTTTGAAAAAGAAATTTTTTAATTTTTTTTTTGTAGTCTACTCATTCCTTTTTTGCTAAGACATAAATTTGCAAAATAAAATACATTTTTTACAAAATAAATTCATTTTTCCTTTTCGTACTCAAAAGTTTTAGACTATCTTTGCGCCAAAATTAGAATTCATTTTTAAAGACGCTATAAATGTCCAAAATTAAAGGAAAAATATCTCAGGTGATCGGGCCAGTTGTCGATGTAAGATTCGAAAAAGACATGGCTTTACCAAGTATCTATGATGCTTTGGTTGTTGTTAAAGCAGATGGAACAAAAGTAGTTCTTGAAGTTCAATCTCATGTTGGTGAAAACTCTGTTCGTACCGTTTCGATGGATTCAACAGATGGATTTACTCGTGGTATGGAAGCTGTTTCAACTGGAAGTGGTATAAAAATGCCTGTAGGTGATAAAATCAAAGGACGTTTATTTAACGTTATTGGCGAAGCGATTGATGGTATCAATGAAGTTGATAATTCAGATGGATTACCTATTCACCGTGAATCTCCTAAGTTTGAAGATTTAACAACAGCAACTGAAGTACTTTTTACAGGTATTAAAGTAATCGATTTAATTGAGCCTTATGCTAAAGGTGGTAAAATCGGTCTTTTTGGTGGTGCTGGTGTTGGTAAAACAGTATTGATTCAAGAATTAATTAACAATATAGCGAAAGCATATTCAGGTTTGTCTGTATTTGCTGGAGTAGGTGAGCGTACTCGTGAAGGAAATGATTTACTTCGTGAGATGTTAGAGTCAGGAATTATTACTTATGGTGCTGAATTCATGCATAGCATGGAAGAAGGTGGTTGGGATCTTGACAAAATTGACGTTAATGAATTGACAAATTCTAAAGCGACATTTGTTTTCGGTCAAATGAATGAGCCTCCTGGAGCTCGTGCTCGTGTTGCTTTGTCTGGTTTAACTATGGCTGAGTACTACAGAGATGGTGAAGGTGATGGTAAAGGAGCTGATATTCTTTTCTTCGTAGATAATATTTTCCGTTTTACACAAGCTGGTTCTGAAGTGTCTGCATTATTAGGTCGTATGCCTTCTGCTGTAGGTTATCAACCAACTTTAGCTTCTGAGATGGGAGCGATGCAAGAAAGAATTGCGTCTACAAAAAAGGGTTCTATTACTTCAGTTCAAGCGGTATATGTACCTGCGGATGATTTAACGGATCCAGCACCTGCTAACACGTTTGCGCATTTAGATGCAACAACTGTATTATCTCGTAAGATTGCTGAGTTAGGAATTTATCCTGCTGTTGATCCTTTGGATTCAACTTCAAGAATTCTTACTCCTGAAATCGTTGGTGAAGAGCATTACAATACTGCTCAACGAGTTAAGTTTACATTACAACGTTACAAAGAATTACAAGATATTATTGCAATTTTAGGGATGGACGAATTGTCTGAAGAGGATAAAATGATCGTACATAGAGCAAGACGTGTTCAACGTTTCTTATCTCAACCTTTCCACGTTGCTGAACAATTTACAGGTCTTAAAGGTGTATTGGTTGATATCAAAGATACAATTAAAGCTTTCAATATGATCTTGGATGGTGAAATGGACAAATATCCTGAAGCAGCTTTTAATTTAAAAGGTGGTCTTGATGAAGTTGTTGAGGCTGGTGAGAAAATGTTGGTTGACGCGAACGCATAATTAAAGATTAATAAAATGCTATTAGAAATAATTACACCAGAAATGAAAATCTTTTCGGGAGAAGTTGAAGCAGTTCAATTACCTGGTTTAGATGGCTTATTTCAAGTATTAAAAGGGCATGCTCCAATCATTTCGGCTCTTGGAAAAGGAAAGGTAAAAGTTGATCTTTCTTCTCCTTTTGAAAGAGATGAGAAATCAAGTGAAATGATTGAAGGTGATCAAAAAGATTCTAAAGTAATACGTGTTAGTATTAATGGAGGAGTTTTAGAGATGCAAAATGATAAAATCGTTTTGTTAGCCGAATAAAAAAAAACAATTTTGTTAGAGGGAAATGGATTTTCATTTCCCTTTTTTTTTGTTAAGGTATGTTAAGCTTAATTATTTTACACCGTTAAATTCAAAATTTTACTTATTTTCGTTCTCAATTCAATAATTATATGGATTTATTTAAACAAATAGACTTTTCTAATATTCCTGAACATATCGCCGTCATTATGGATGGTAATGGAAGATGGGCTGAACAACAAGGTCATGAACGTTTGTATGGACATAATTATGGTGTAGAATCTGTTCGTGAAGTCTTGAAAGGTGCTAAGGAGTTAAAAGTCAAGTATTTGACTTTATATGCTTTCTCTACTGAAAACTGGAGTAGACCAAAAGAGGAAGTGGAGGGGTTAATGGATTTATTAATTCGTACAATTGCTGGTGAAGTTGACGAGCTGAATAGTAAAGGAATACGTTTAATGACAATCGGTGATACAGAAGGTTTGCCAGAAGGTTGTAGAAATGAATTAAAACGGGCAATTGAAATTACTTCGCACAATACTGAAACAAGTTTAATTTTAGCTTTAAATTATAGTGCCCGATGGGAAATTTTAAATGCAACTAAAAAAATTGCGGAAAAAGTTATAAAGGGTGAAATCGATTTGAACTCTATTGATGCTGATATTTTTGATGATGCTTTAACAACTGCTGAAATACCTGACCCTGAACTTCTGATAAGAACTAGTGGAGAGCATAGAGTGAGTAACTTTTTACTTTGGCAAATTGCATATTCAGAGTTCTATTTTACAGATGTTTTATGGCCTGATTTTAAAAAAGAAGATTTATTTAAAGCGGTTCTTGATTATCAATCAAGAGAAAGACGTTTTGGATTAGTTTCCGCTCAAATAACCAAATAAATATGATATTTATAAATCGATTCTTTTCACTTTTTTTACTTTTATTTATTGCTTTAACAACTTTTTCTCAAGAAGAGCCTGTTACTATTAGCGGTGGATTTGATATCGACTTTAACGCTCCTAAAAAGTATGAAATTGGTGGAATTCGAATTGATGGTGCTGACAATTTTGATCACTCTGCGATTAAATTAATTTCAGGTCTTAGGCAAGGAATGACAATAGATATTCCAGGGGATAAGATTTCATTAGCGATCAAAAATTTATGGAAAGAGGAATTGTTTTCTGGTGTTGAGATTTTTGCTGAAAAGGAAGTTGCGGGTGTTATTTATTTAGTGATTAAATTAAAACCTCGTCCAAAATTATCTCGATTTAAATTTAAAGGTGTTAATAAGCGTGAAGCCGATAAAATTCGGGAAGAAATAGATTTGTTTTCTGGTAAAACGATTACTGAAAATCTAGTTTATTCTACTAAAAATAAAATTAAAAGTTATTTTATTGAAAAAGGTTTTTATTCTGTAGAGGTTAAGATAAACCGAATTACTGATACACTAATTAATAATTCTGAAATTTTCTTAATTGATATTACTAAAAATAATAAAGTTAGAATTAATGAAATTAATTTAACGGGTAATGTTTCAATTCCAACTTGGAAATTAAAAATGGCGTTAAAAGATACAAAGAAAAAAGCTTTTTGGAGATTTTGGAAAAGATCTAAGTTTTCTAAAGTTTCTTACGAAAGAGATCTTTTAGGTATGATGGCAAAATATAATTCTATTGGATTACGTGATGCGATGGTTAAGTTTGATACTGTTTACTTAGCAGAAAATAAAAATTTGATCATTAACATAACTATTGATGAAGGGCAAAAATATTATTTTGGTAATATCGATTGGATTGGGAATACAAAATTTAGATCATCTTATTTGGATACTGTTTTAGGTATTAAAAACGGGGATCTTTATGATAAAACGCTTCTTGATACCCGTTTAAACATGAGTCAAGATGGTCGTGATATTTCTTCGTTATACATGGATAGGGGATATTTATTTTTTCAAATTGTTCCTGTAGAAACGAATGTTACCGATAATCATATCAATTTTCAAATGAGATTGATTGAAGGAAAAGAAGCACGCATAAAACGTATTATCATCAAAGGAAATACGAAAACAAATGATT
This sequence comes from Flavobacteriales bacterium, assembly GCA_947474675.1. Classification (GTDB taxonomy): domain Bacteria; phylum Bacteroidota; class Bacteroidia; order Flavobacteriales_D; family Crocinitomicaceae; genus CAIUKX01. The sequence continues at coordinate 6,723 of CANJKA010000046.1, read as the reverse complement.
ATGTTATCCGTAGAGAAATTAGAACCAAACCTGGCGACCTTTTTAATAGGAATGATATTATTCGTACTCAACGTGAACTTTCTCAGTTAGGTTATTTTAATGAACAGGGTTTTCAAATTAATCCTATTCCAAATCCAGCTGATGGAACTGTTGATATTGAATATACTGTTGAAGAAAAGTCTTCTGATCAAATTGAATTATCTGGTGGTTACGGTGGTAAAAACGGAGCAAATACAAATGGAAACGGATCTAGTGGTGTGAACGGAATGAGTGGTTATGGTGGAGGCGGACTAATCGGAACTCTAGGTTTAACTTTCAATAACTTTTCTACTAAAAACTTCTGGAAAAAAGATTCATGGTCACCTTTACCGGGTGGTGATGGACAGCGTTTATCTATTAGAGCTCAATCAAATGGTCGTTATTATCAAGGGTATAACTTTTCATTTACGGAACCTTGGTTAGGTGGTAAAAAACCTAATTCTCTTACGTATTGGGCAAATCATACTGAATTAAACAGAAGCGGTACTGCTAAATCTACGCCTACATATAGTGGTATGGGTATAACAGGAGTTGGTGTAGGACTTGGAAGACGTAAGAAATTCCCAGATGATTATTTTAGTGCTTATTATGAAATGTCTTATCAATATTATGATGTAAAGAATTACGAATATCTTTGGCCTTCCTTAAAAACTGGATATGCGAACGATATTAGTTTAAAATATGTTCTTCAAAGAAACTCTATTAGTGCTCCTATTTATCCTCAAGGAGGTTCTAATATTACATTTACTGCAAAAAGCAGTTTGCCATATTCTAAATTTTCAGGAATTTCAGATTATTCAAATTATTCGGCTCAAGAACGTTATAAGTACCTTGAATATTTTAAAATTAAGTTTACAGGAGAATGGTTTTTACCATTGACTACCGATAAAAAATTAGTACTTAGAACTCGTTATGGTTTTGCTTTTTTAGGGGCTTATAATAAAACAAAAGGATTAATTCCAAGTGAACGATTTAGTCTTGGAGGAAGTGGGTTAACAGGAGTTGGTCAGATGGGAGGGCGTGAGGTTATAGCACTTAGAGGTTACGAAGATAATTCTGTTTCTTCAAATTCAGGTGATCCTGTAATTGCGAAATATGTGATGGAGTTAAGATATCCGATTTCTTTAAATCCCCAAGCCACATTTTATGTTTTGGCTTTTGCTGAAGCAGGAAATACTTTTCCTTCAATTGCTAAATTCAATCCTTTAAATGTAAAAAGATCTGCTGGAGTAGGGATTAGAGTGTTTTTACCAATGTTTGGTATGTTAGGTTTAGACTACGGTTTTGGATTTGATAATTTAGATTCAGGGGCATCTGGTTACAACACTGCCCATGGTTCAGATTATGACATTAATACAAAAGGATATCATGGAAAAATTAGTTTTTCTATTGGTATGAATTTAGGAGATCTTTAAAATAGCTTTCTCTTAAAATTTATGCAACTAATTACAATATTTTACTTAGTTTTGACGTTTGATTAAATAAAATCATTTTATGAAAATTATACTTCTTTCTTTCTTTTTTGTTTTAAGTACTGCTTTTATCAATGCTCAGAAATATGCGTATATTGATTCTGATTATATTTTAGAAAATGTTCCAGAATATAAAGAAGCCAAAGAAAAGCTTGACAAATTGGCTGAACGATGGATGAAAGAAGTCGAAGAAAGAAATGCAATTATAAAAGTTAAAAAAGATAACTTTGCTCGAGAAGAAGTTCTTTTACCTGCTGAAGAAAAACAGAAAAGGAAAGAAGAAATTGAGAAAATGGAAACTGAAGTGATGGAATTGCAAAAAATGCGTTTCGGAGTGAAAGGTGATTATTTTCAGAAAAGACAAGAGTTAATTAAGCCAATTCAAGATAAAGTTTTTGAAGCGATTCAGGAAGTCGCTTCTAAAAAGTCTTTTACGTTTGTTTTCGATAAAGCAAATCAGAGTAATTTAGTATATGCAGATCCGAAAATGGATATGAGTGATGCAGTTTTAAAAGAAATGGGAATCACAAAATAATTTTAATATAATAAAATAAATACAATTCAAATGAAAAATTTAGTAGTAGCTTTAGCTGTGTTTTTAAGTATTGGTTCTTTAAACGCTCAACAAAAGAAAAAAGGAGCAGCGGCACCAACAGGTCCTCAGAAAACGGCTTATTTAAAAGGAGATTCAATTACTCGTTTAATGGAATGTAGTAAAAGAGCAGAAAAAAGATTAGAAGATTATTCTACAGATGCTCGTGCTCAAATTGAGGCTTTAAACTTAGCAGCACAAAAAATGTATAATACAATTGAAGCTCAAGGTTCTTCAATGAATCCTACCATGAAAAAATTCAAAGAAGATGAATTAAGAAGAAAATCAGCTGAAATCGATGAAACAACTCAGTTGTTACAAAATAATTTACAAGAACTTAGTCAAGCGGAACAAAAACCAATTACTGAAGCACTGCTTCAAGCGATAGAAAAAGTTTGTGTTCGTAAAGGAATAGCTTACGTTTTTGAAAAAGGACAATTATATTATTGTAAAGGTGGTATTGATATCACTGAAGAAGTATTAGTAGAATTGTTAATTATTGATAAACAATTAATGCTTAAATAATTTCTTTTAATTTTATATTGAAGGGTAAACTGAATAGTTTACCCTTTTTTTTGTAGTTTTGATTAAGGTTTTTACAGTTTTATAATTTAATATGAATTCACCAATTGGTATTTTTGATTCAGGCTATGGAGGATTAACAATTCTTTCTGATATTCAAAAAAGATTACCTCAGTATGATTTTTTGTATTTAGGGGATAATGCTCGTGCTCCTTATGGTACTAGATCGTTCGATGTCGTTTACGAATTTACGCTAGAAGCTGTTGAAGAATTATTTTCACGTGGGTGTGAATTGGTTATATTAGCTTGTAATACTGCTTCCGCCAAAGCTTTAAGAACGATTCAACAAAATGATTTACCTTTAATCGCTCCAAATAAAAGAGTATTAGGTGTAATTCGTCCAAGTACAGAAATTATTGGTGAATTTTCTAAAACGAACCATGTTGGGATTTTAGCAACTGAAGGCACTGTGAAATCAGATTCTTATCCAATAGAAATTAAAAAGTTTTCTCCAAATACAATTGTTACTCAATTAGCTTGCTCAATGTGGGTGCCTTTAATTGAAAACTCAAGACATACTTCTATTGCGGGTCAATTATTTATAAAAGAAGATGTTGAAAAATTAATCTCTAATGATCCTGAAATTGATGTTATAATTTTAGGTTGTACGCATTATCCAATTTTAAAATCTTTTATAGAATCTATTATTCCATCAAATATTAAAGTGATTGCTCAGGGTCCTATTATTGCTGAAAAATTGGAAAATTATTTAGAGCGTCATCCTGAATTAGAAGCTAAATGTTCAAAATCTGGTCAAGTTTCTTTTTTAACTACTGAAAATTCAGATGATTTTGATAAAAAAGCTTCTTTGTTTTTAGGTGCTCAAATTAAATCTCAACATATAAAATTGTAATTTTTAATTGATAGCTGTTGAATATAAAAATCAAACAGTTTCTTAACAATCAAGATTAAAAGTTCTATCTTTACAGTCATATTTAAAACAGTATAATGAGCGAACAACGTACAGAATTAAATCAATTAGGTGAATTTGGTCTTATTGATCATTTAACAAGTAAGTTTAAAAATAATTTATCATCTACTGTTAAAGGGGTTGGGGATGATGCAGCTGTTATCTTTATTTCAGAAGAAGAATCAATGCTTGTTTCTACTGATTTTTTGATTGAAGGAGTTCATTTTAATTTAATGTACATGCCTTTGAAACATTTAGGCTACAAAGCAGTCGCTGTTAATGTTTCTGATATTTGTGCAATGAATGGTGTTGCTGAACAAATAACTGTTTCGATTGCTGTTTCTAGTCGTTTTCCGGTTGAAGCTTTAGAAGAATTATACGAAGGTATTCAATTAGCTTGTGAAAATTACAATGTTGATTTAGTGGGTGGAGATACAACTTCTTCTTTGACTGGATTAGTAATCAGTGTTACTGCAATTGGTAGAGCTAAAACGAAAGAAATTACTTATAGAACAGGAGCTAAGGAGCATGATTTATTAGTTGTTACTGGAGATCTTGGGGGAGCGTATATGGGGCTTCAGGTTTTAGAAAGAGAAAAGGAAGTTTTTAAAGCTAGTCCTTCAATTCAACCTGATCTAGATGGACACGATTATATTATTGAAAGACAATTGAAACCAGAAGCTAGAAAAGACATTATTGGATTTTTAAAAGTACTTGATGTTGTTCCTACTTCTATGATTGACATTTCTGATGGATTAGCTTCTGAAATCATGCATTTATGTAAAGCGAGTAATGTTGGATGTCATGTGTACGATGAAAAAATTCCAATTGATGCTCAAACGTCTATCGCTGCTATTGATTTCAATTTAGATCCTCACACATGTGCTTTAAATGGTGGGGAGGATTATGAATTATTGTTTACAATTGCTCAATCTGATTTTGATAAAATTAAAGGGAATCCAAATATGACAATTATTGGTCACATAACTGATTCTTCAGATGGAATTTATTATGTAGATAAAAATGGATCTGCGATTGAATTAGCAGCTCAAGGTTGGAATCATTTTAAAGGAGAATAAATTGCTCAATCTATTAGATTTGTATTTTAACAATTTCGTAATTTTGTTTTAATAAATAAAGTTGTGAAATTGTTGTTTTTACTTTACATTTGCATTAATTATTTTGTTGTCATCCTTGAGGTTAAGCGCTTTGCTTTGTACTGAAACCAACAAAATAAGTTTTTGCTTCTGTCACTACTATGACTAATTTAGGTCTAACAATTTTTTTAACCTTATTCTTTACAACCTCTTTATTTTCTCAACAATTAATAATTAACGAGGTTTCTCAAGGGACTGGTTCGTCTGAATATGTTGAGTTTGTAGTAATTGGTTCTCCAACTTGTTCTACTCCTGTACCTTGTATAGATTTAAGAAAAGTTATTATTGATGATAATAATGGATATTTTGCACCTGGTAGTGGAACTGGAATAGCGGCAGGTGCTGTTCGTTTTGCTGATAATCCGTTTTGGTCATGCATTACTCAAGGAACTTATATCGTAATTTACAACGAATTGAGTCCAAATGGTAGCCTACCTCCTGATGACGTTTCTTCTGCTGATGGGAATTGTCGTCTAGTTATTCCTGCATCTTCAAGTTTATTAGAAATGACTACTGTAAATAGTCCTTCTACTACAACAAATTTATATCCTCCTGATATTTCTTGGGCTATTGGTGGCTCATGGGCTCCTTTAGCGATGAGTAATTCTAATGATTCTTTCCAGATCCCTAATTTATCAATAAATGGGACACCTTTACATGCTGTAAGCTGGGGGAATAATACAAATGGATCTATTATTTATTTTAGTGGATCTTCTAATTTAAAAGTTTATTCTTTTGTAAATACAACTTCGAATGATTGGAATAATCAATCTAATTGGGTAGCTGGCGATGTTGGGGTTAATGAGACTCCTGGTTATGCTAATAACTCAGCAAATGATTCTTGGATAGCTTCTATGAATCCTCAGTGTGGTATTGTTGTTCCAATGATTTTGTCTTCAATTGTTGTCAATGAAACGTGTGTAAATAGTTGTAATGGTGCTGTCAATGTTTCAATTTTGAATGGTACTGCTCCTTATTCTTTTTTGTGGTCAAATGGCGAAACTACTCAGAACATTTTAAATTTATGTTTTGGCTTGTATAGTCTTGTTGTCACTGATGCAGGAGGTTGCACAAGTTCTTTGAATGTGACAGTTACTGCAGGCGTAGAAAATAGTGTAATGGCGATTAATGAAGTTGGTCCTTTTACGGTTACTGCTTCTTCAATTCAATTAATAGTAAATTCTTCAGGTGGTACATGGACTTCAAATTGTGCTTCTTGTTTAACTTCTTTAGGAGTTTTTAATCCTCAGGTTTCAGGAATTGGTACATTTGAAGTATGTTATAATTCTGGTAACTTAGTTTGTCCAACGATTGATTGCAATTTAATTGTGGTAACCGAAAATTGTAATCCTCAATCTGTCCTAGAACAATTTTCTATTTGTCCTGAAGATTCATTGTTGGTTTTTTCTATTTGGGAAAATACTTCGGGAAATTATAGTCAAGTCTTTACAGGGGAAAATGGCTGCGATAGTACTCATATTTTTCAATTGTCTTTATTTGATGTGAATTCTATCAATGAGTCTTTTTTAATTTGCGAGAATGATTCAATAGAAGTTTTTGGAAATTGGGTTAAAAATGCCGGTATTTTTTCTGAAACAGCAATTGATGCTCATGGATGTAAATTCAATCATACTGTTCAAGTTAATGAGAATACTTGTGTAATAGAGCCATTAATAATTTTTGTACCTAATTCATTTACACCCAATGGAGATGGAACGAATGATGTTTTTAAAATTGAGATAATTGGAGGAATCGTTCATACCGGATTCATTATGAATCGTTGGGGAAATCAAATAGCTTCTTTTAATGAAAACTCTATTTCATGGGATGGAAAAAATTTAAATAATCAATTGGTAGAAAATGGTGTTTACACGTATGTTTTCAATTATTCGTCCAATGAAGAAGTTCGAGGAGAAAAAAGAGGGTTTGTTGCTGTGATAAGATAAATTTTTTATTAATTAATTTTACTTT
>CANJKA010000045.1 GCA_947474675.1 Flavobacteriales bacterium | reverse complement strand
CATGCATAAAGATAAGAAAAACGGCGTTTAAAAACAAATTAAACTACTAGTAATCAGTAAGTTAATTCAAAAACTTATCAAGAGATATTTGTGTATAAAGATTAGCTTCGGAGGGGGAAACTTGCCAAGACAGAAAACATTAGACTTCCACATTACGGAAACTTGAAAATCTGAAAATTAAAAGTACCTTTGGGCTACACAGTTTGAAACATGACAGAACAAAAACGGCACATTCTTATTTTAAGTTCTTGGTATCCAAATCGAGAGAATACGTTTATTGGAAATTTTGTTCAACGTCAGGCTGAATTACTTTCTTCCATGTTTGAGGTTACTGTTTTAATTACAAAAGCTGATTCTTCATTAAATAAAATTGAAATCGTTCAGACGAATAAAAATCAGTTAAGTGAAATCATTGTTTATTACCCGAAAGGAAATACTATTTTCCAGAAATATCTACAGCAGAAAAAAGCATTCAAAGCAGGAATTCAATTAATTAAAAAGGTTGATTTAATTCATGGTCATGTAATGCTACCTAAAGGATTGCAATTCATAACCGCTAAAAAAATCTTTAATTGTCCTCTTTTAATTACTGAACATGGATCTTATTTTAGATCTGAAATAAAAGAAAACAGATCATTTTTAGAGAAAATAATCTTAAAAAAGCTGAATAAACACATCGATAAATTAACATGTGTCTCCAATTTTTTAAAAGTAGATTTACAAAGCGATTTTACAAATCATCTAATTGAGATACTCCCTAATCATGTGGATACAAAATCTTTTATCCCCTCAATTAAAGAAGAGACTAAAAGAAAAGAATTTCTTCACGTTTCAACTCTGGATGAAAAAGTAAAAAATCCAAAAGGTATTATTGACGCTTGTTCTATTCTTTTGAATTATAAAAAAGCAGATTTTCATTTGACCATTATAAGTGATGAGCCTTTTGAAAAGTGGAAGAAATATGCAAACGAAAATCGATTATCTGAACATATTTCATTTAAAGGCCCTTTGAATTGGCTGGATTTAGTCCCTTTTTACCAAAAATCGGATGCTTTCATTTTATTCTCTAGTTATGAAACTTTTTCAATCGTTCTTGCTGAATCGTGGGCTTGTGGAATTCCAACCATCACTACTTCTGTTGGAATTGGAAATCAACTTCCCTCCTCTTTAGGTTTTCAGGTTGACATAAATAATCCGAAAAGTTTAGCAAATGCAATGCTTGAAATAATGAATGAAACGGCAATTTTCGATTCTTCTTTTATTCGTTCACATGCTGAACAATTCTCAGGAGAAAATGTACTTTCAACTTATGACACACTACTTTTAGATTTACTAAAAAAATGAATAAACTCACTGTTCACAAAGCGATTTCAATTAATTTACAGGAAAGAATTGATAGTCTAACTTCAATATTAAAGGAAACTTATGAAGCGACGGCAAACGAATCTAAAAGTTCAGCTGGAGATAAACATGAAACAGCGATTTCAATGGCACAGTTAGAGCAAGAAAAATTGACCAAACAAATCAATGAATTTTTAGAATTGAAAGCTTCGCTTTTGAAGATTAATCCTAATCGCGAACATACCATAATAGAACCAGGAAGTTTGGTCGAAACCAATAATGGTTGGTATTACTTTTCAATTGGATTAGGTGCTGTTACCATCGAAGGGAAATCCATTTTTGCGATGAATCCACTTGCGCCGATAGGGCAATTAATGTTGGGGATAAAAGCGGGGGATAAAATTGAGTTTAATGGGAGAATGACAGAGATTGTTTCTGTTTATTAAAATTAAATTCGCCATAAATATCACCAATATTCTTCGTCATCATCTTCATCAAACATACCATATCCAAAACCATCCTCAACATATTCCTCATGAAATTCTTCAATTAATTCGTTGATTTGAGATTTATTCTTTGAGCTTTTTAAGGATGAAATATCTCCTTTAAAATCTTCAATAACATTTATAATTAAAAACTCTTCTTCTTGTATTAATTGAAAACCTTTACTTTCTTTCAAATCAAGATATCCAAAAACATCCATTAAACGTGGATTTCTATAAAGCATGAATTTTTCTTGTTCCAATTCGGAAACTCTTTCCTTTAATACAGAGATGTATATTTTTAATTTATCATCCGCCAATTTCTCTAAATGTTCACTTGTTTTAAAAACCCATTCCATTTCTAATTTAAGAAGTGCTGAAAGGTCTTTACTTTCGTAAGCGGAAGTGACTGTTTTCATAATTTCTTCCTTCTCTTTTTTAAGAACTTCTTCTGTTTCAGTATCAGGATGCAATATCTTTGTTAGTGAAATATAAATACTTCTCAAGCTTTTATTTTGAGCTAACTCATCTGCTTTGATTTGATTTTCCTTTTCTAATTGTTTCTTGGTTTTCTTTTTTGAATTGGATTTTGAATTTGAATTTTCTTCAAAAAGTGCTTTCATTTTAGCCTCATATTCAGCCAAACTTTCTGGGTCATCCAGATCTAAGTCATCTAGATTAATTGAATTACCAAACATATCTTCCACAAAAGATGAAAACATATTTTTTGATAATTCATTTTGAATCGCTATGTCGTCTTTGTAAGAAACATCTGCCCATTTATCGAATAAGGCCTCTTGTTTTTCTGTCGGTTCAATAAACTCAAATGCTTCTTCAAATAGTAAAACAATTGATTCTTTAATTTTTTTAGTCACACTTTTAGATAACCGTACTTTATCAGTTAATTCATCAAAAGCAAAAGCGTAGTCAATTTTTATAGCTGCTAATTCAAGTTGTTTAGGGGAAATCGTTTTTTGATAAAATTGAAAAAGTCGATCTACTTTAATTCTCTCTGACATTATAGTTGATTCTAATTTCTGCACGCGTGAAATCAATCTATTGAACGCTAACTGATTTTTAGATTGGTCTTTTTTCCCTTTTAGAGAAATTTTAACCCCTGATGTTACAACTATTTCTTCTTCGCTAAATAAATTTTTCATTGATAACTTTTAAAAATAATTAGTTTACTACAAAAGTAAATATTTCTGAAAGAAATCAAATTAAAAAAACGAAGTATTTAACTAACTTTTACCGAACTAAATGTACAAAACCAGTCCCACTAAACGCCTCCTGATTCAATCCTTTTGCTGAATAAATATACGTGTAAATTCCATCTGAAGCTTCATTTCCTTTTTGATCCAACCCATTCCAACTTCCTTCTACATCAGTTGTAGAGTATATTAATAATCCCCAACGATTTAAAATTTTCAAATCTAATTCACTTACATTTACCATTTTTAAATGAAATCCATCGTTATAATTGTCTCCATTTGGCGAAAAAATATTTGCCTCTTCAAGTGATACAACATTTGAAGCATTTACTTTCAAATATGCTGTGTCATAACAGTTTAAATTAGATGCAACTAACATAACCTCATAATCTCCTACATTCGTGTAAAGAGAAGATTCTCCTGACAAATCAGAACTAGAAGCAAATAGTCCATTTCCAAAATCCCATGAATAGGTTGTACCATTCTGACTTTCGTTTGTAAAATTAACTAAAAGAGGAATTGATCCAATTAATGGAGTACCTGAAATCAAAGCTGTTGGACTTGTATTTATTGTGACATTAACATTATCAGTATCAATACATCCATTTTCAGAAGTCGCTGTTAGAATATAAAGACCACTTGAATCGGGAGAAAATGCAATCGTATTAATTCCATTATTCCATAAATAACTTGCTAATGGATCATTTGAAATAGCTATTATATTTACTAATTCATAATCACAAGCAGTAATATCAACTCCTGAATTAATTGAAATAGTATCATAAATTACAACAATTGAATCTGTATTTGTACAATAGGAAGTAAATTTAATATCATCTAATGCGAAATCGTTTCCACCTTCAGAAACATTTTGATTTTTAATTGAAATTACGGCACTAGTATTAACTCCAGAATTCCATAAATTATAAAATTCTGTCCAATCGCAGCCTGATAAAGTTGGAGAAAAGACATTTCCTATTTGAATATCATTCACATAAAACTGAAGAATCGCTGGATTATTAGTGTTTTCTACACTTGACGCCCATGCAGAAAAATTATAATTTGTGTTCGGAACAACAGGAATAGTTTGTTTCCAAACAACTGTATTTGCTAAATCTGAACCGTTTGCGATATACATATTTCCGGAACCAGTTGTATGATCTCCGCAAAAATAAAAATTATTGTGAACCAAACTAGGTGAAGTAGAAACTGCATATTGACCAGGATTAGAAAGTAACCCCCATGAACCACCTGTACCTGAAATGTAATCACAGATAAATCCTGATGTACCCGAAGAGAAATCACCATTTTCAACCAAGTTATTTCCTCCATCTATAATTGAAGCGTTTAAAAAATAAATTCCTGAAGATGTAACGGTTAAAGCTGAATTAGCAGTTCCATTTGACCATAAATAAGATTCATAACCAGATGGAGATTGGAGAATAATACTTTGACCCTGACATAATATGGTATCACTACCAAGATCAACTAAGGGTTCTGAACCAGAACATTGAGCGTATGAATTTAAATTAAATAATAAAATTAACGAAAAGTAGAATATCGATTTCATTTTAATAGTTTGACAGTTATAGCACTGCAAAATTGAAAAAACTAAACCGATTTACCAAATTGAATTCAATAATAAAACAACATAATTTAAATTATTCACACCTTTAAGTAAAACTGATAAATTAAACTAAATCGAAAAAATCGTTTACGCCTATTAAACGTTCAGAAGTAAACCCTTCAGCATATTTAACACCAATTTCACGACCAAAAGCCCCCATTCTTCCTTTTAAACTATCAATAAATTCTTCACCTGAAATCGGCGTACTTGGTTCAGTAGAATGTGGATCAAAAAATTGTGATTTAAAAGCCATTATCGCTTCCATTTTTCTCTCAAAAAACTCTGTCATATCGATAACAAAGTCAGGTTTTATATAACGATCTTGAATATAATGATAGACAACTTTAGGTCTGAAATGGTCTTGAATTTCTCCCTTCCAAGAGGATTCAATTCTTCTCAAGCCAGCTAAAAAGCAAGCTTCTGACACCAATTTAGAAGCTCTTGCGTGATCTGGGTGACGATCTTCAATTGCATTTGCTAAAACTATTTCAGGCTGAAATCTTCTTATTTGTTGAATGATTTTCAGCGTATTTTCAGGAATAATTTCAAAAAAACCATCCTTCATTTTGAGATTCTCTCTTGCACTTAAGCCCAATATTTTACCAGATTCAGACGCTTCAACTAAACGTATTTCAGCTGAGCCTCTTGACCCTAATTCTCCTTGTGTTAGATCTATTATTCCAACTTTTTTACCATTTTTAATATGCTTCAATAGAGTACCTGAACACGAAAGTTCGATATCATCGGGATGTGCTGCGAATGCTAGAATATCAAGTTTCATCATCTGTTTTTTATTTTAATTGAACCTATAATTAGCTAAAGATTAAATCAATGACATAAATATAGTCTTTTTATTAAATCTAAAATTAATCGTTAGAAAGTAAATAATTAAAAACTTCATTTAATTCAGTTTCTCCAACATTTTGATCAAAAATGCACTCACCAATTTTAGTTAAAACACAACATTTGATTTCACCTTCGAAATTTTTCTTATCGTTTCTCATCAGTTCAATCAATTCTGAAATATTTTCTTTTTGAAAAGGAATTTTTGGGAAAACTTTTAACAAAATCGTTTGAATTTCTAACCATTCATCTTCATTTAAAATTTCTCTTTTGAAAGATAAAAAAGATTCCCCTAGCATCCCAATTCCGACAGCATGACCGTGAGAAACAGGTTCAGAATCTAAGAAAAACCCTTCTAAAGCGTGACCAATCGTATGCCCGAAATTTAATTTTTTTCGGTTATTTTTCTCCAAAGGATCAGATTCTACAACTTTATTTTTAAGTAGTATTGATTTTTCGATTTTATTCACATTTAATAAATCATTCATAGAAGAAATAGAAGTTAATTCTTTCCAATATTCTTTATCAAAAATTAATGCATGCTTTAACATTTCAGCATATCCATTTAAAATTTCTTCTGGAGGTAACGTTTCTAAAAAAGAAATATCTACAAAAAGAGCTTTAGGATCTGTGAATGTGCCTAATTGATTTTTATGTCTTCCCAAATCAATACCTGTTTTTCCTCCAATTGAAGCATCAACCATTGCCAATAATGAAGTTGGAATATTAATAAAATCTATTCCACGTTTATAGATCGATGCAATAAAACCACCCATATCAGAAACAACTCCTCCTCCTAAATTAATAATAACATCATTTCTTCCAATTTTATATTCAGAAAGAGCTTCTAAAACTTGAAAGCAAACCTCCATTACCTTATTTTCTTCACCAACAGGCAAAAGCATAACTTCAGCTTCCTTCAGTTCTTCAAAGTTTGTCAGAAGGTATTCTAGACAAAAATCATGAGTATTTTCATCCACTAAAATCACTTTTTTAGAGCTTATATATTTATCATTCAATAAGTTCTGAAAAGAAGATTCTACAAGATTTCCAATTTCAATTTTGTAGTTGGTCGCCTGAATTTTGATCATTATTATGTCAATTATGATTATATATTAACAAAAGTAAAAAAAAGACTCCGATAAACAGTGTTAGATATTAAAAAGCATGTATTTTTGTAAAAATTACTCATTTGATATTACAAACTATGAACTCATTTGAAAACACAGAAATTGCTTTTAAAAGTAAATCAAGAAAAGATCTCTCACGAGCATATTGGTTATTTAAAGTAATAGGCAACTCATCATTAGTTAGTTTTGGAAAATCGGCAACAAATTTTGCAATAAAATACAAGCTTCCAATAAAAGGAATCATAAAAAAAACTGTTTTTAAACAATTTTGTGGTGGTGAAACAATCCAAGAATGTACACCAACTATTGAAACTTTAGGAAATTTTGGGATAGGAACAATTTTAGATTATTCTGTTGAAGGAAAAACTTCTGACGCTGATTTCGATTTTACAGTGAAAGAAATAATTGCTACAATCGCAAAAGGTAAAGGAAATCCTATGATTCCTTTTGCCGTTTTCAAAGTTACAGGTATTGCTCGTATCGAAATTTTAGAAAAGGCGAATGATATCAATGCCATTTTGAATGAGGCTGAAAAAAAAGAATATTCTGATGCTATTCATCGTATAGACCTAATTTGTAAGAGTGGATTTGATGCAGGACTTCCTGTTTTCATTGATGCTGAAGAAACTTGGATTCAAGAAACAATTGATAGAGTTGCTATCGATATGATGAAAAAATACAACAAAGAAAAAGCCATAGTATTTAATACTGCTCAAATGTATCGTCACGACCGTTATGCATACCTTGAAAAAGAGATTAAATTAGCTCGTGAAGGAAATTATTTTTTCGGTATTAAATTAGTTCGTGGTGCCTATATGGAAAAAGAAAGAGAAAGAGCTTTAGAAAAAGGATATCTTTCTCCAATTCAACCTGACAAAGATGCTTGCGATATTGATTTCAATAAAGCTTTAGAATTAATTATAGATAACATTGATATTATTTCACTATGCTGTGGAACTCACAATGAGGATAGCTCTTTATTATTGACTAAATTGATCGATAAAAAAGGATTAGCTAAAAATGATTCACGCATTTTCTTTGCTCAACTTTTAGGAATGAGTGATCATATTTCATACAACCTTGCATTTAATTCATATAAAGTTGCTAAATATGTTCCTTATGGACCTATCGAAGAGGTTTTACCATACTTACTTCGTCGTGCTGACGAGAACACATCTGTTAAAGGTCAAACTAGTAGAGAATTAGGATTGATCATTAAAGAGAAAAAAAGAAGACAAGAAGCTTAAAAAAAAATACACACATAAAAAAGACACATTCTCATGTGTCTTTTTTTATGCCTTAACATCTATTTATTATCGAATAACATTTACAAATCCTCTATACGAATACTTGTTATCGTTGTAATTATTCCCTGCTGAAATCATCCAATTATAAGCACCGTCTTGAACAAACTCACCTCCAATTTTACCATCCCAACCTTGATGAATATCAGTAGTCTCCCAAACTAATTCTCCCCATCTGTTGAATAATTTTAAGTTAAAGTTTGATGGATTAATTCCTACACCGTATACTACCCAAGTTTGATTATAAGTATCTCCGTCAGGTGTAAATGTATTCGGGGCATATAAGAGCACTTCTTCAAAAACAATTACACTACCTACTATTGAATCAATACAACCTTGAATATTTGTTACATATAAAGTTATAGGATAAGTTCCAACTGAATCTATTGGATAGGACACTGATAAATTCTCTAACACAGAAGAGGCTGGTGTACCTTTTGGTATATCCCATAAATAAGAAACTACATCATCAGAACTTTGATTCATTAAATTAACAAAAGGTTTAAACATCGAAACCTGGTTTGGATTTACAGTAAAACTTGCTATTGGATAATCATATGTTTCAATCAAATTAGAATAAGTTGTTATATAATGACAGCCTAAAATAGAAGTTACATCTACAGTAACTGTATAAGAACCTACTCCAGTATATTGATGAGAAAACGGTTGTAAATTATTATAACTAGCCGTTGATCCATCGCCGAAATTTACTACCATTGAAAGAAAATCGGGGGAAACAATTGTATTCGTGAAATTAATTGTAACTGGAAAACATCCACTTGTAGTGTCAGGAACAAGAGAAGGAACAATTGGATTAGCTAATAAAACAGTCATACATTCCGTTGCTGGTGTCGATCCACAAGCTTCGCTAACTATCACACAATATTGTGACGGAGATACGAGTGGCGTTACACTAACATTTGCACCTACCCCCATAGGAACCAGGTTCTCTGTCCAATTAAAAATATAAACTCCATTTCCACCAGTTGCAGTAACAGCTAAAGGGACAACAGAACCAGGACATACCGTTAAAATATCAGTTAATGAAGTTATAGAAATTGGTAAAGGCTCAATTATAGTTAGAGTAACATCATCAGAGCATCCAGAAGGACCAAAAACTTCAATAAAATAAACACCAGGAGCAAGAGAATTAATCACTATCGGAGAACCTGATGGAACTGAAGCTCCATTATTCATTTTATAAGACAAAACATTTGTTCCAGTTATAGTAATAGATCCATTATTAGCACCATTGCAATTTACATCTGTTACAGTTGAGTTAGTTATTGTAGTAGATATTTCAGTAACAACTACAGTCGCTGAATCAGTACACCCTCCATTATCTACAACAAATACATAATTCCCTGGATTCATAGTGACAGGATTGTAAGGCATTGTTACCACTTGACCAGCAGGATTTAACCATTTTTCTGTCACCCCAATAATTGGAGTAATTCCTAATAAAGGATATAAATCTACAGCAGTTCCTGTTGCACAAATAGATAAGACATTATCAACACCAGCATTCGGATTCACAGAAAATCCAACAAAAATATCATCTGTAACAGTACACGCAGGATGACCAGTTGGAAAAACTGCTAAAGTAAGTGTTGAAGGAGTAATAATATTTAATAAAGGGTCTAAAACTGTCGCATCATCTACTAAATTGGCTGGAGTCCAGCTATAAGTATATTCCGACGAACATAAAGCAGTGAAGGTATTTACTGTACCAGCTGTTAAATTGGGACCTTGAGTTACTACGACAACGCCATTTGGGTCTAAAATTTCAAAAGAACATTCACCTATAAAAGAACCTATAGCATTTAAAGTTGCAGTTATACTTGTCCCACTGACGACGGGTATAGTAAACGTTTGTGTTAAACCAGTTGTTAAATTATAAGTTGTTGGAACACCGTTGTTATTTAGCACAATCGTGTTTCCATTCCATCCATCACCGAAAGCATCAGTGAGGACAAGTGTAAAATCACAATTTGAACTCACCCCTGAAACTTGGCCATTTAATTGCATTTGAGCACCATTACAAATTGTCGTATCATTTCCAGCAAAAACAGTAGGATTTGCATTTACAACAATATTAACAGAAGTGTCATTTGTACAACCAAAATTATCAACAACAGTATAGATATAATTATACGTTCCTCCCGCAGAAGGTGTGATAGAAACTACATCTCCATTTGTTGAAATATTTGTAATTGAATTTCCTGAAGGAGCCCAATAAGAAGAATCAACACCAGGTCCAATTTGAGGTTCAAAAGAAATAATTGTTGGATAAAAAGACGGATCTAAATCCAATCCAAAAGAAAATAAACAACCGTCATCTGAAGACCAGTTATCGGTAACACTTAGCGTCCAAACCCCATTTGCAGGACATCCAACTAAACTATTTAAACTTCCTACAGGAGCATAATCACCAGCTGGAATTGTTAAACTCCAACCAGTTTGAGCAGCAACCCAACCAATCCATGTCTGAGTCGCTGTAGGAGTAAAACAATAGGTAAAAGGAGTTCCAATAGTTGTAGGATCAGTACAATCAATTCCGTCAGCTTGATTTGGAACACCTATTTGAGTTCCTCCTCCTCCTTGTTGATGCAATATTACACTCTGTCCATTTGGACAGGTTAATTGAATTACAATATCCCCCATAAATGAATGTTCAAGATCAAAACAAATACTTTGAATTTGATTAACATTTGTAATAGTCGATCCAGCAACAAAACCTGTTTGCAACAAATCAACATTTTGAGAAACTCCTAATTGATCATCCGTTAAACAACCATCATCAATTGCAGCTTGATTTGGAAATCCATCCCACAAAACTTCATAATCTTCGGGCACAGCAGTAAAAGAAACTGACTCTCCAATACATAAAGTCGTATCACTCGGAAAGGTTGAAAAATCTGGATAAGTAGCAACAAGAACTTGTAATGAAATTAAATTATTATTAACACATACATTATCTGGATTATCATCAGTAACAAACAATTGAACTTGATACAAACCTGGGATACTAAAACTATGAGAAGGATTTTGTAAAGCTGATGTAGTATTATCCATAAAATCCCAACTATAAGAAGCTATGTTAAAACCAGTTTGAGCAAATGAACCTTGGTTTTGAAAATTCACAACCTCATTTGGACAAACACGAATACTATCCGTTGTTATTCCTCCTACAATAATTCCTGAAGCTACAGGATCAGCACATGGAGTATTACAACTTGCACTTGCTGTGAATGAACCTGTTCCAACTGAATTGGATGTAAATTTAAATGTAAGACAACCTGTTGGATTTAAGCTTGTTGCCATAATAACAACTCCTAAAAGATCTGTTCCTGAATAAGTACCTAAAGTATTCGCAGCAGTACTTGTTCCATCATAAACACTAACATAATCAACATTTGTAGCATTTGGAGCTGGATTATCATCAGTCAAACTTAAATTGAATAAATTAAATATCACTGAAACAATATCACCAGGTGTATCACTACAAATTGTAATTACAGTTGATTCATTATTTCCATATCCTGGGCCTCCCTGTCCTCCCGAATCAATTATAAAACCATTACAAGTATTAAACGTTTGGTTATTACTAACAGAGGAAAAAGGAATGATAAGCTGCGAAAAAGAAAAAAAAGTAGAAAACGCGAGTAATATAAACAAGATATGTCTCATTTGTTGTTTTTTATAGTTTAGTATATTTTATTAATGCAAATTTAATTAATTCTGTTCAATATTTAACTAACTTTTTTCAGATTATATGTTTAATTTTAAACAAAATAGCTGATAAATCAATTAATTTAAGAGTAAATATCTTTTTAATGTGGGTAAATCAAATTAATAACTAGATTTCAACCACTAAACGCATTAAGTTTTAATGTATAAAAAAGAGGAATATATATTCCTCTTTTTCAAATAAACTAAAAATAATTTCATTTATCTCAAAACATTTACGTGTCCAACTATTGATTTTCTTTGATGATCACTTTTAACAGTAAAATCAATTTTCCAAGTATAAGTATCATCCTGAACCATATCTCCATCCACACCATATAAACCTTTCCACCCAACTTTAGCATCATGAGACTCAAAAATTATAGTTCCCCATCGGTCAAAAATCAACAATCTATAATCGTAAGGATCAAATCCTGAAGTAAATATTGGCAAAAACACCTCATTAAAATTATCTTTATCAGGTGTAAAAGTATTTGGAACATAGAATAACAGTTCTTCATTTACTTTTACAGTTTCAACCGCTACATCAACGCAACCAAATGAAGTCGTAGCTGTCAAAGTTATTATATAAGTACCAGAATCGGTATCAGGAAAATAATGATTAGGATTCGTTAAATTTGAAATTTCTCCATCTCCAAAGTCCCAACTATATGTCACTGCACCGATAGAAGTGTTTGTCATTAAACTAAATGGGTTGATATTAGTTAAGATTGTTGGGTTAGGTGAAAACGAAGCTAAAGGTAATGGGTGTATAACAACTGCTACTGGTGAAATTGCTGTACAGCCAAGAGCTGTACTTTCAATAAAATAGATTCCATCAACACCAACTGCTGAAGGCGAGGTTAAAGGAATTGTTCCAGCAGCATTCGTCCAATAAGAAATAACACCTCCACCAAGACTTCCTGCTGCAACAGAAGCTGCTGTTATATCAACCGTAAATGGTTCACATACATCTAAAGGATTAGTAATAACCAATACAGGTAATGGATTAACAGTAACAATTAAAGATGTTGGCAGTGCACATTGCCCAGTATTTGGTGTGAAATTATATGTTGTAGGTCCAGTTATTGATGTTGAAACAGTTGGAGAAACCCATGTACCTGTTATCCCGTCTGATGAAGGATTTAGTAAAATTGGAGCTACAGAACCTTCACAAACAGCATTGATCGCTGGAAATACAGGAATAGTTGGAGCAACAACTACGACTACAACTGTACTTGTTGAAGAACAACCATTTGCAGTTACTGTTACGATATATGAACCCGCTTGAGCAAGTGTAACAGCATTGATTGTAGGATTTTGGACTGCTGAAGTATAAGCCAATGGACCTGTCCAACCAAAAATTGAACCTA
Organism: Flavobacteriales bacterium; assembly: GCA_947474675.1. Taxonomy (GTDB): domain Bacteria; phylum Bacteroidota; class Bacteroidia; order Flavobacteriales_D; family Crocinitomicaceae; genus CAIUKX01. Next base: position 13,780 of record CANJKA010000045.1, on the reverse strand, counting down.
CTGAATTGGTAGCAGTTAAATTTAAATTATCACCTACACATAATGGTGTATTCGAACCTGCTATAGTTATTGGAGCAGCGTTTACAATTACATTGACAGTACTTATTGAAGTACATGTATTTGCCGTTACAGTTACTGTATAAACTCCAGTTGCAGCAACAGTAGCTCCAGCAATTGTAGGATTTTGAACTGCAGATGTAAAACCATTTGGACCAGTCCAACCATAAGTAGCACCAGGAACAACAGAAGCAACTGCTAATAAATTTAAAGTTGTACCTGCACAAATTGGAGAATTTGAACCAGCAGTTGTAGTTGGAATAGGATTTACTGTAACAGTCGCTGTTGCAGTTCCTGAACATCCATTTGTTGTACCTACAACAGTATAAATCGTCGTTATGACAGGTGAAACTGAATATGGATTAGCGGTTAATGCTGGAGTAGCATTCCAAACATAAGTTGTTCCTCCAAATGCAGTTAATACGGCAGTTGAGCCAGAACAAATTGTTGGTGAATTGACTGTTATAGTCAAAACATTGGCTACTATAACTGTTGCTGTTGCTGTACCTGAACAGCCAAGTGTCGTTCCAACAACAGTGTAACTTGTTGTTGCAAGAGGTGTAACTGAATATGGATTTGCAGTTAATACTGGATTTGCATCCCAAACATAAGTTGTTCCCCCTACTGCAGTTAAAACAGCTGTAACATTTGGACAAATTGTAAGTGAGTTTACAGTAATTACTGGTAAAGCATTAATAGTAACAATTAAAGTTGCTCTTGGACCTTCACATCCCAAAGCTGTTGTTTGAGAAACATAATATGTTGTAGGACCAGCTGTTACTGAACTTGGTGTCGGAGCTGTTAAAGACCCAATACCTCCTACTGGAACTGTGTACCAATTTAATACATTCCCAACAGGTAACGCAGAAATTGTTGCCGTCAAAGGAATAGTAGCCGCATTTTGACAATAAACCACAGGAGCAGTCACCGGAGCCAATGGCACAGGATTTACAGTAATAATTCCAGTAGCAGTAGCTGTACAAAGATTTAAATCTGTATAAGTAACTGTGTAAGTTGTAGTGGCGGCAGGTGTCTGTGTTAAAGCAGCTGTAGAAACAACTGGTGGAGACCAAGAATATGTACCTCCAACTACTAATCCTGTTGCTGTAATTGTAGCTGCTGTCCCTGCACAAACTGCAGTTGATGTTGAAGTCACTGTCGGTAAGGCATACAAAGTAACCACAAAGGTTAAAGTTGTACTACATCCTGTAACTGAAGTAACTACACATTGATAATTTGTAGTTGCGGTTACAGGTGAAACAGATAAAGTTTGTGCTGTTCCCAATATCGTACCTAGCGTTCCAACTACAGACCAAGAATAAGCAACTCCTCCAATCGGTGAGGTTAAAGTTCCTGTTCCATTCGGACAGACATAAGTTGGGCCATTAATAACCATCGGAGCACAAGTCGCATCAATATAAGCGTAACAATAATGAGCACCCAAAGAACAATCTGCTACAGAATATTTTATCGTTACACATGAACCAATATAAGGAGTTAAATCTATAAAAACAGAAGTCCAAGCTTTATAATAAACAGAACCAGCTCCAATTTGTGTAAAACCAGGAATACCTTCCCCTCCTACGACTAAATACTGTCCACAAACAATAGGGTTACCTGAACAATCTTTTAAATCAACCTTAAAATAGGGTTGTTCTTCTGGAGCATGTCTTGTTATAGAATCACCTGTACCAGCAGCATTTTGAATAGCAACTGGTGCACCAAAAATATCTAAACTATCTGCCAAACCTGTATAGTCAAGATAATAAACAATATTTACAGCATCCGTAATAACAACAGCATAATTGTAAGTAAATAAAGCATTCGAAGCAGTAACTGAAAAATTTTGCTCAATTGTTGCCCCTCCATTTCCAGCAATAGGTCCATCACCTAACCTCATTGAATTCGGCCCTAATCCCGGACAAACCTGTGGAAATCCTGCCAATGCATCAACAGCAGCACCAGTAGTTATCGTATGTTGAACCGTTGATGTATTAAAATTTGTAGGTGTATAAGTTGGTGTTACAGAACCTACAGCACCAGTTGTAACAGAATTACTCCAACTTCCAGCCCACCCCGTAAAATTACCATTATCATAACCTATGTTTGTACAAGCAGGTTGTAAAACGGGTGCAGGTGGATTTTGAATAGACATATTATAAGCAAAACCATTCGGTGTAGGCCAATTATCAACCATTACATAATAACATGTTCCAATAACAGGTGTGAAAGCAGCTCCAACTGAAGTCGTTGTTGTTCCAGGAGTAGTAGCACTTGCTATTAAAGTTCCAACTCCTGGTACACCTTGCCAAATAGAAACAGATGGCCAAACACCATTAACAGCATCAGCTGTAAATGTGCAATTTATAATAACTTGAGAAGTTGAAGTGGCACAAAAATAGTACAACCAATCTGGACCAGTTGTATAACTAGAAGCAAAACCAGTTGGTAAATTATAATTATTAACCTTGCCAACCGTAGTACCCGCAGCAGAAAAAGGCAATGCTACAGGAGCTGCCGCAGCTGCTGGAGCTGCATCACCACCTTGAGCATTTAATTGAAGTGAAAAAATTTGAGAGATTAAGAATAAGAAGAAAATTATATTTTTCATAGTAGTAGTAGTTTATATTGGAGAGAGATTAATTAAAAAAATTATGTTGTACATAATTTACAATCCCATCAATGTCATTTTTTGGAATTTCAGAATTAACTGTAACAACTAATTTACGTGTTACTCTATCAACTGTACAAGAATTCACTCCTTTTCTTTTAGAAATAAAATCTATAATTTTTAAAGAATTTTCTTCTGTAATTGCAGATTCCAAAACATAAACAAAAACCTGATCTTCTAATAAGTTGGTTTTTAAGTTTAGTTTTAAAGCAATTATTGAAGAAGATGTTGTAAAACCTAAATTATTTGAAACATTTCCAAAAGATTTTATATTCAATAGAAAGGAAAACAATATCAAAATCGGAGATAGTGAAAATTTTAGCATAGTTTAATGTTTTATAGTTAACGTAAAGATAACAACACAGTTGCTTTAAATTAAACATAAAAACCATTTTATTTAATATTTTAACACTTTAATTAAAAACTGTTAAAATGTAAATATAAAATATTCTAATTTACAAAACATAAAAAAAGGAGGCTAATCAAACCTCCTTTCTCAATTAAATCAAATAAATTATCTTAATATACTAACATGTCCTGTTTCAACAACGTGTTTGTCTTTTCCTTTAATTTTAAATTCAATTTTCCACGTCATTGTTTCATCCATCATAATCTTTCCTCCGAATTTCCCATCCCATCCAATTAAAACATCATGCGTTTCAAAAACGATTTCGCCCCATCGATTAAATATCAACATTGTAAAATCATAAGGATCATAACCTGAATTGAAAACTGGTTGAAAAGTAGGATTGTATTGATCTACATCTGGTGTAAATGCATTCGGAATATAGTAAATTAACTCTTCCTCTATTGTTACAATTTTTGATACAGTGTCTTTACAACCATGAATTGAAGAAGCAATCATAGTAATTAATTGATCTCCATAGACACTATCTGGAAAAGTATGTGAAGGATCTGTTAAAGTAGATGTACTTCCATCCATAAAATACCATTCATAACTATCAGCATCCGTTGAATTATTAAGCATTACACTTGTTAAATTATTAGAACTTAGGATTGTTTTAGAAGGTGTAAAATAAGCTTCTGGTTTTGGATTTACAATTACTTGAACAGGTAATACAACTTTACAACCATTAGAATCACTAACTACGAAATAAGTTCCACTTGCTGATATTGCTGAAGGATTTGGTAATAAAATCAATCCAGAAGGACTTGATGAAATAGATCTTGTTCCTGTACTACCAAGTGTTATAGATGGAACTGTTAAATCTATTGTCAAAGGTGAACAAACTGGAGCAGGATTAAAAACTACTAAAACTGGAAGCGGTTTAACAGTTAAACTCAATGTACCGTTAGTGGAACACTGACCTGCTGAAGGAACAAATACATAAGTTGAAGTTCCAACTGCATTTACGTTTACTGCAGGACTCCACACTCCTGATATAGGAGGGATATTATTTGAAGCAGTAGGTAAAACTGGAGCTACAGCCCCTTGACAAAGTGGTGAAACAGCTGTAAACAAAGGAGTAGCTTGAGGATTTACAGTAATAGTTAATGTAGTTGTATTTGAACAAAAACCAGTTACAACTGTTGGCGTAAAGGTATAAATCGAAACTCCAACTAACGATGTTGAAACCGCTGGAGCCCATGAACCTGAAATTACAGGTGAATTTGTTGAAGTTGTATTCAATACTGGTGCGACATCGTTTTGACATACATTTGCTATTGCAGCAAAAGTTGGTGTTATATTCGGTATTACTGTAATTGTATTTGTTGCAGTTGTAGCACATAAACCAGCTGTTGGTGTAAAAGTATAAGTTGTAGTTCCTGCAGTAGAAGTTGAGACTGTTGGCAACCATGAACCGATAACCGGAGTTGTATTTGTTGAACTATTTGGTAAAACAGGTACTGTTGCATTTTGACAAACACTTGGAATAGCTCCAAAAGTAGGAACAATAGGTGTACTTACAGTAATACTAACTGTTGAAGGTACTGCACAAACTCCTGTAGCTGGTGTAAATGTATACGTTGTAGATCCTAAAGTAGATGTACTTACAACGGACGACCAAGTACCAGATATTGCAGGAATATTTGTTGAACTTGTAGGTAAAACTGGTGCTGTAGCATTTTGACATACTGCAGCTATTGCTGTAAAAGTAGGTGTAATTGGAGTATTAATTGTAACAATTAAAGTAGCAGTTGATGCACATAAACCTACCGTAGGAGTAAAAGTATAAGTAGTCGGTCCTGTTGTAGCTGTACTCACAAGAGATGACCAAGTACCTGTAATTGCTGGAACATTTGTAGAACTTGAAGGTAAAACAGGTGCCACAGAATTTTGACATACATTCGCTACTGCTGAAAAAGTTGGCGTAATTTGAGTTGTTGTAACAATATTTAAAGTCGTATTTACACCACATTGACCAGCGTTTGGAGTAAATGTATAAGTAGCTGTTCCTACAACTGAAGTACTAACTGCAGGTGACCAAACTCCAACTAAAGGAACAGTATTCGTTGAACTTGTAGGTAAAACTGGAGGTGTTGAATTTTGACAAACAGGAGCTACTGCAGTAAAAGTAGGAGTAATTGACGAGGTCGTTAAAATGTTTAAAGTTGCTGTTGAAGTACACATACTTACAGTTGGTGTAAAAGTATAGGTTGCTGTTCCAGCAGTTGCAGAACTTATTATTGAAGGAGACCAAGTACCTGCGATAGGAATAGTATTATTTGAACTTGAAGCCAAAGTTGGAACTGTTGAATTCAAACATAAATCAGATATTGGAGTAAATGTTGGAGTATTTAAAGCTAAAACTGTAATAGAATTTGTTGCAGTTGAAGCACATAAACCTGCAGTTGGAGTAAAAGTATAAGTTGCTGTTCCTACTGTTGCAGTACTAACAGCAGGTAACCAAGTACCCGTTAAAGGTGGAGTATTTGTTGAACTTGTTGGTAAAACAGGTATCGCTGCATTTTGACAAACATTCGCAATTGCAGTAAAAGTAGGTAATACAGGAGTACTAACGGTAATCGTATTAGTAGTTGTACCTGCACACTGACCAGCAGCTGGTGTAAATGTATAAGTTGTAAGACCTAAAGCAGCAGTGCTAACTGCTGGAGACCAAACACCAGTTATTGCAGGCGTATTTGTTGAACTTAAAGGTAAAGTAGGAGCCGCTGCGTTTTGACAAACATTTGCAATAGCTGCAAAAGTTGGAGTAATTGATGAGGTTGTAACAATACTTAATGTTGCAGTTGAAGTACATGTACTAACTGTTGGAGTAAAAGTATAGATTGCTGTACCAGCTACTGCCGTACTAACAGCAGGTGACCAAGTCCCTGCAATTGCTGGTGTATTTGTCGAACTTGTTGGTAAAACTGGCGGAGTAGAGTTGAGACAAACAGCCGAAACTAAAGCAAAAGTTGGTACATTAGTAGCTAAAGTAGTAATAGTTGTCGTTGTTGTTGTAGCACATTGTCCTGCTGCTGGCGTAAATGTATAAGTTGCAGGCCCTACAGTAGTTGTACTAACCGCCGGAGACCATGTACCAGTTATTGCAGGTGTATTTGTAGAACTTAAAGGTAAAACTGGTGGCGTTCCATTTTGACAAACATTTGGAATAGCTGCAAAAGTTGGTGTAGTACCTGTTGAAACAGTAACAATCATGTCTTCTGTAATCACTAATGTTCCAGGAGCAGCACATGTAGTCACAGTAATTTGAGCTGTATATGTAGTTGTAACAGTCGGTGTTACTGTTGCTGTTGGAGTCGTACCTATTAGAGTCGCACCTTGAAGCCATTTAACTGTAGATATTTCAGTACCAGCTGGTGAAAAACGATATCCAGTCAAACCTTCAGTCCATTGAGTTGAATTTTTACCAGGTGCAACTGTAGACAAAAGTCCTGCATTGTCTTGCACTCCTAAAATAGCCCTTCCTCCATTCCAACCAGAACACATTGGCTTGTTTTTAATCATTACATCAATGTTATTCGTTGTTTCATACAAGATCATTTGTTGATCGTCTGTCATAGACGTACAACTAAACATTGGAACATTAGACCAAGAAACAACAAAAGTTCTACATGGAGCAGTACCATAAGTTTTGTATTTAATTTCACTCACCAATCCAGCTGGATTTATAGATGGATCAATATCATGATATGGAGACATGATACTATTTTTCGGTAATGATGTTGAAGGTAAAGTTGCTGTATAAGAATAAGGACAATAAGCACTTGCATCAGCAGTATTAAAAGTTACAACTCCATTTGATCCAATTACACATTGCGTATAAGTAACACCATAAAATTGAAAACAAAAACCAATTGGAATAAGAGCACTATAAATATCATCTACACCTGTAGCCAATGCTGTAGTTCCAGAAGTAGATATTGCGGCATCCCATGCGTAAGTCGTAGTTGCAACAGTATAACTAGTAGTTGCCTTTACAGGAGTGTAAGTCATTAACAAATTGGCTGAACCTGTACAAATTGTTTGATCTCCACCAGCATTTACAGTAACGCATTGTGCGTCTATAAAGTTAGAGGTAAAAAGAACAATTGTTAGAAGTAAAATGTTTTTAGTAATAGCTTTCATAGAAATGAAATTTAGTAAAGTAATTTGCATAGTGTTATATTCTATAAAAGTAGACGTTTTTTTTTGAACGAGGTTGCCTTATAAATAAATGAAATAATACAACAAAATAAAATAAAAACACAACTAAAACATTAAAAATAAATAAGTTAACACTGGTTAAATTCTAAAAAACAAATAAATCACATGCATAAACACCTATTTTCATTTACCATAACCATCTTTTCAATGAATATTTAACTTCACCTTTACTTAAAATTAGACGCTATATAGATCTAAAGTTTTAAATATTTATTAGAACAGTTAAAAGAGTTAAGCTTCAGAATCAAAAAAGATAATACATCCAATATATTAGCTATAAATAGATAAAAACAAATTAAAAAACCTCAATTAATTTTATCTAATATTTGAAACTTCTTCATAAAAATATTTTTTAAAAAAAAAACCAACCATTTTACTTTTTTAAACGTCACCTTTGTATAAAAAAATAAAATACTATTATGAAATAAGCCATAATCGAAAAACATTACACCTGAGAAGCAAGCAACGTTGTTAAACACCGATGAATTTCAAGATGGCTATACCACATTACACCGTGAAAAAGCATCGTAGATAAATAAAAAACAAATTAAAATTATATGAAAAAGTTATTCAATCCTGCAGCATTTTTAAGCTCTTTAATTATAACCTCATCTCTTCTATCTTGTGCAAAAGCAAGCACAAAAGTGGTTATCAACTCTGCTAGTTCTAAAAAAAGTCATAATCTTGGCCAAAACTGTATGAGTTGTCACACATCTGGAACAGAAGCAGGTAATGAAGGTGGTGTTTTCCGAATCGCAGGAAGTGTTTACGATGCTGCGATGTTAAATGCGAATACTAATGCTACCGTTTATTTATACACTGGTCCAAATGGAACTGGAACCTTAAAATACACGCTTCCAGTTGATAAAAAAGGAAATTTTTATGCCACAGGTGGTGTTGACTTAAAAACAGCTCTTTATCCTGTTATTATTGGAAGCACTTCTACATTTCACATGAGTTCACCTACTACAAATGGAGCTTGTAATAGTTGCCATAATGTAAGTACTGATAAGATTTGGGCTGATTGAGAGACTCGCCTTCCCTTCGGTATGTTTCAATGTTTTTTTTGAAAAAACATTGAAACACTCAGGCTGCGGCTATCATATATAATTATTGAATACGATGCTAATGTGGGTTGGAGTGATTTGTTATGGTCGCTCTCTTTGAGGAGAGAATTACAACTTTCGAAGACTGAACGATAGTGGCAAGAGATTAAGGGAGTTGGCAGTTCTTACTCATCTCCTTCTAGACAGATGTAATAAATTAATGTTTGTTTAAATGGTATAAATATATTTGAAACAGAACCAATACTACGTTTTTTTTTAAAAAAAATGAATTCTTTTGTTCAAACATTCATTCCGTCTGGTACTAACTCCTCTGCCCCATTCAATTCTCAGTTCCAATAATCACTTACATTTTTTTTGACTCAAAAACAACATTTCCCCATCTGTCAAAAATGATCATTGCTGAGAAATAATTTAAGTTGAGATGAAAGAAAAAAAATAATAATATAACCTATTATACTACCTCAGAATATTCAGGTATCCAACAACAACTTCCACTTTTTGACTATCTTTCATATAGTATAGATTTTCATAGATTAAACCTTTTATAGTCAATACAAAGATTGAGCTTAAATCTAAAAGTTTGAAATACTATTTTAACGTCTGTTGGTACTTTATTGTCTAAACTTTATTAAATAAAAAAAGCCTATTTCGAAAAATAGACTTTATATTTTTAAATAGAGAATTTCAATGAAATCATTTTATTAAATTAACATGACCAGTAATTTTCACTTTTTTCTCATCTTGCTTAATTGTAAAATCGATCACCCAAGTATACGTACCTTCTTGAGCTACAAAATCAGTTCCATACATTCCGTTCCATCCTTTTGAAGCATCGTGCGTTTCAAAAACAATTTCACCCCATCTATTAAAAATCAACATTGAGAAAGAATAAGGATCATATCCAGAAGTAAATACAGGCTCAAAAGTATCATTTACTTCGTCTCCATCCGGTGTAAATGAATTTGGAACAAAATACATTAACTGCTCTTTCAGTGTAATTACTGCAGCAGTAGAATCTTGACAACCATTTATAGATGTTGCAACTAACTTAACAAAGAAATCTTTTTGCTCTCCAATTGTAAAAACATGAGCTGGTGATTCTTCATGTGAGCTATCATCATCTATATTTTCAATATCATTAAAACTCCATTCATATTCAGAAGCATCAATTGAAGAATTAATCATTACACTTCTAGGATTTGAAGCTGATATTTCAGTATTTGAAGGAGTAAAAGATGCGATTGGAGAAATATTAATTCGAGCAATAACAGGACTAATTACTTGACAACCCTCATTTGAAACGCTGCCAATGTAATAAGTATTACTTTCAGAAATCGCTGATGGTTGAGGAATTTGAGTACTTCCTGTTTCATCTAAATAATAAAATAATGATCCATTACTTCCTGCAGTAACTGAAGCAGACGTTAAATCGACAGTTAAAGGAGCACATACTGGTAAAGGATTTGTAATTACTAAAACTGGATTAGATTTTACAGTAATACTCATAGTTGTAGTTGCAGCACATTCATCTGCATTCGGAATAAACGTATAAACTGAAGTTCCAACTATCGAAACATTAATTACTGGAAACCAACCTCCATTTATAGAAGGAATATTATTTGAAGATATAGCTAAAACAGGAGCATCAGATCCAAAACAAATTGGAGATATAGCTGTAAAAGAAGGAATGACCTGTGGGTTAACAGTAACAATAACAGTGTCATAATTTATACATCCAACAACATCTATTCCTGTTAAAACATATTCGTTTGTTCCTAATTCTGGAATAAATGTCACTGCGTTTGTAACGTTGTTGTTCCAAGCATAAGAAAAAGCACCAGATCCAGATAAAATCGTTGATGAATTTACACATATTATTTGATCAACTCCTGCATTAACTATTGGTAAAGGGGTTATGAATATACTTAAAGTTGCTACAGTAGCGCATTGACCAGCTGTTGGTGTAAAGATGTAAGTACCTGTTGATGTATTACTTACTAATGACGACCAAGTCCCGATGATTGCTGGCGAATTTGTTGAACTTGATGGTAAAACTGGTGCAATATCTCCAGAACAAATTGGTGCTACTGCTGAAAATGTAGGGATTACGTTTGGTATTACTGTTATAGATAAAGTTGCTGTAGTAGCACAAAGTCCAGATGTTGGTGTGAAAGTATATGTGCCTGTTGTTGTATTACTTACTAACGGAGACCAAGTTCCTGTGATTGCTGGAGTATTTATTGAATTTGTTGGTAAAGTTGGTGCTATTGATCCAGAACAAATTGATGCTACTGCTGCAAATATTGGTGCTACGTTTGGATTTACAATAACTGATAAAGTTGTTGTAGTAGCACATAGTCCAGCTGTTGGTATAAATGTGTATGTACCCGTTGAAATATTGTTTACCAAAGTAGACCAAACACCTGTAATTGCTGGAATATTTGTTGAACTCGTTGGTAAAATTGGTGCTACTGCTCCTGAACAAATTGCTGTTACTGCTGTAAAAGTTGGCGTTACGTTTGGCGTTACTATTACAGATAAAGTTTTTGTTGTGGCACATTGTCCAACTGTTGGAGTGAAAGTATATGTTCCACTTGCTGTATTACTTACTAAGGAAGACCAAGTTCCTGTAATTGCCGGAGTATTTGTTGAATTTGTTGGTAAAATTGGTGCTGTTGCTCCTGAACAAATCGCTGCAACCGCTGCAAAAGTAGGAGTAACATTTGGATTTACTGTTACGGATAAAGTCGTTGTATTAGCACATTGTCCTGCAGTTGGCGTGAAAGTATAAGTTGCTGTTGCTGTATTACTTACCAATGAAGACCAAGTCCCTGTGATTGCAGGAGTATTTGTTGAAATCGTTGGTAAAACAGGTGCTGTTGCTCCTGAACAAATTGACGATACTGCTGAGAAAATTGGAGTCACATTTGGTGTTATTGTTACAGATAAAGTTGTTATAGTAGCACATTGTCCAGCTGTTGGTGTAAAAGTATACGTTCCACTTGCTGAATTACTAACCAATGAAGACCAAGCCCCTGTGATTGCAGGAGTATTTGTTGAACTTATTGGTAAAACGGGTGCTGTTGCTCCTGAACAAATCCCTGCTACTGCAGCAAATGTTGGAGATACATTTGGTATAACTGTTACAGATAAAGTCGTTGTTGTAGCACATTGTCCGACAGTTGGGGCGAAAGTATACGTTCCACTTGCTGTATTACTCACCATTGAAGACCAAGTTCCTGTGATTGCTGGAGTATTTGTTGAACTTATTGGTAAAGCGGGTGCTGTTGCCCCTGAACAAATCGCTGCAACCGCTGCAAAAGTTGGAGTAACATTTAGCGATACTGTTACAGACAAAGTAGTTGTTGTCGTACATTGGCCAGCTGTTGGTGTAAAAGTATACGTTCCACTTGCTGTATTACTCACCAATGAAGACCAAGTCCCTGTGATTGCTGGAGTATTTGTTGAACTTATTGGTAAAACTGGTGCTGTTGCTCCTGAACAAATAGCCGCTAATGCTGAAAAGGTTGGAGTTACATTTGGAGTTACTGTTACAGACAAAGTCGATGTTGTCGCACATTGTCCAGCTGCTGATGTGAAAGTATAAGTGCCACTTGCAGTATTACTCACCAATGAAGACCATGTTCCTGTAATTGCTGGAGTATTTGTTGAACTTGTTGGTAAAACGGGTGCTGTTGCCCCTGAACAAATCGATGCTACTGTTGTGAATGTTGGAGTAACATTTGGCGTAACTGTTACAGACAAAGTCGTTGTTGTCGCACATTGTCCAGCTGTTGGTGTAAAAGTATATGTTCCACTTGCTGTATTACTTACCAATGGTGACCATGTTCCTGTGATAGCAGGCGTATTTGTTGAACTTGATGGTAAAACAGGTGCCGTTGCTCCTAAACAAATAGAAGCGATAGCAGCAAAAGTTGGTGTAAATCCAGACGAAACAAGAATAGATAAAGTTGTAGTCGTCGCACATTGTCCAGTGGTTGGTGTGAATGTATAAGTTCCACTTGCTGTATTACTTACCAATGAAGACCAAGTTCCTGTGATTGCTGGAGTATTTATTGAACTTGTAGGTAATATTGGAGCTGTTGATCCCGAACAAATCGCTGCAACCGCTGCAAAAGTTGGAGTAACATTTGGCGATACTGTTACAGACAAAGTAGTTGTTGTCGCACACTGGCCAGCTGTTGGTGTAAAAGTATACGTTCCACTTGCTGTATTACTTACCAATGAAGACCATGTTCCTGTGATAGCTGGTGTATTTGTTGAACTTGTTAGTAAAATCGGAGAAGTTGCTCCAGAACAAATAGAGGCAACAGATGCAAATATTGGTGCTACATTAGCCGTTACAGTTACTGATAAAGTTGTTGTAGTTGCACATTGCCCAGCTGATGGTGTGAAAGTATACGTTCCACTTGTTGTATTACTTACTAATGAAGACCATGTCCCTATGATTGCCGGAGTATTTGTTGAACTTGTTGGTAAAGTTGGTGCTGTTGCTCCTGAACAAATCGCTGCAACCGCTGCAAAAGTTGGAGTAACATTTGGATTTACTGTTACGGATAAAGTCGATGTAGTAGCACATTGTCCTGCTGTCGGTGTGAAAGAATATGTTCCAGTTGCTGTATTGCTTACTGCAGGCGACCAAGTCCCTGTTATTGCTGGAGTATTTGTTGAACTTGTTGGTAAGATTGGAACTGTTGCCCCTGAACAAATTGATGCCACTGCTGTGAATGTTGGAGTAACATTTGGCGTTACTGTTACAAACAAAGTCGTCGTTGTCGCACATTGGCCAGCTGTTGGTGTGAAAGTGTAGATTCCACTTGCCGTATTACTTACCAATGAATTCCATGTCCCAGTGATTGCAGGAGTGTTTGTTGAACTTGTTGGTAAAACCGGTGCAGTTGCACCCGAACAAATGGAAGCAACAGCTGTAAAAGTTGGTGTAATAGATGGATTTACAGTTATAACATAATTAACTGCTGGCCCAGAACAACCGCTTAAAGTCGGAATCATTGTATAAGTAACAGTTCCAACAGAAGAAGTTGAATTTATTAAAGCTTGAACAGGAATTAGACTTGAACCGCTTGTAGCAAAACCAGAGATTCCAGTTGAAGCAACTGCAGTCCAAGTAAAAGTTGAACCTGCTAAATTTGCTGTTAAAGTTACTGCTGAAGTACTACTTCCTGAACAAACCGATTGAGTTAAAGGTGAGTTTGTAATGACGGGTGAAGTTGTTGTTGATATCGTAACAACTGAAGTAACTGGAAGAATACAAGAATATGCATCATCAACTGTCACAGTGTATGCCGTCCCTCCTACTAAGCCTGATGCGTT
>CANJKA010000044.1 GCA_947474675.1 Flavobacteriales bacterium | reverse complement strand
GGAAATGAATTTTGTTCTTGAATTAAAGTAGGAATTTTTATAAAATTGGCTGCTTGCAAAGTTGGGCCAGAAGCATAACCTCCGACACCAATAACAACTTGTGGATTGAATTTTTTAATAATTCTATATGCATCCCATAAACTTCCAATAATCTTAAAAGGAAGTAGAAAATTTGAAAATGTTAATTTACGTTGAAAACCCGCGATGTTTAATCCAATAATTGTATAACCTGCAGCTGGAACTTTTTCCATTTCCATTTTACCGTTCGCCCCAACAAATAAAATATCAACATCCGGGTTGCGAAGTTTAATTTCATCAGCAATAGCGATAGCAGGAAAAATATGTCCTCCTGTTCCTCCTCCTGAAATAATTACACGTTCTATTTTAGTCATCATGCCTATTTTTAATTCTTAATTAAATAATTAACTAAACATCTAATCAATCTTCTTTATCTTCTGGTTCAAAATTATTATCTAAATCGTTTTTATTAGATTTTTTATCATCCTCATTTTTACCTTTATTTTGCTTATTAGCAATACTTTGAACAATACCTAATGCAACACAAGTCATAATCAAAGCTGACCCTCCCATTGCTAAAAGCGGCATATTTTGACCAGTTACTGGGAAAACCCCCGTACAAACCAACATATTTACACTCGCTTGAATTAAGAGTAAAACACCTATTCCAATACAGACATAAGTTTCAAACATACTTTCTGATTTCAGACCAATTTGAAAAATACGAAAGAGAAGAATCAAATATAAAAGCACTAAAAAAAAAGAAGACACTAAACCAAACTCCTCTACAAAAGAGGAATAATAAAAATCGGCATACGCTTCAGGGAGATATTCTTTTAATTTACCATCACCCACTCCTTGCCCAAAAACTCCTCCATTATAAATGGCTAATTTAGCATTCATCGCTTGAGCATTTGCCATTAAAACATCTTCTCCCTCTTCGACATTCATGTTCATGATTCGGTTTACCCATGTATCAAAACGAGGAAGTAAATTTAAAGAAGGAGCTAATAAATGAATTGAAACAACCAACGTCAAAGCTCCTAACCCACCACCAACAATCGACAATAATTTAGTAAAAGGAACTTTACCAACAAACAGAATAACAAAACAAATTAAAAACAATAAAGCTGCAGTCGAAAAATTATCCTTTACGATCAATCCACATATCACTATAATAGGAATCATCAACGGCCATACACCTTCTTTCCAATTGTTCAATAAATCTTTTTTAATAACTAACAACCTTGAAATGGTTAAAATCAAAGCTAACTTAGCAAAATCTGACGCTTGAAATGTTAAGTTAATAAAAGGTATTTGAACCCATCTACCAGCACTATTTACTCTAACCCCGAAGAAAAAAGTAAAGATCAAAATACAAATCGAAAGGTAATACCCAAATTTAGAAATTTGAAAAAAATACTTAGGATCCTTTTTATGAATCCAAAACATAGCTCCAAAAGCTAAAATTTCATAAGTAAAATGTTTAAATAAATATTTGAAAGGAGTTCCTCCGGCTGTTTTTACCAGAATAGGAACAAAACTATAAACACTAACCAACGAAAAAGCTAGCATTAATAAAGTAATGATCCAAATTACTCGGTCACCTTTTAAATATTTTAAATATTCTCTCATTAATTCGTTTGATGCATACTCAAGAAATTTTCAAACTCTTCTTTATCCTTACTCCAATTTTCTCCCGAAGCAGAAAACAAAAGAACAGCATTTTTCAATTTGAATGATTTCAACATGATAAATGCATTATTTAATGACTCAACATTAACAATATTTTCAATTTTATTTAACGCATCAATCGGAACACAAATTTGAGCATTATCAAAAGTAATTATCGTTTTCAATTGAAAACAAACACTAGGATCTTCTTCTAAAGTCGTATTAATATCCACTGAATTTCCAATCCAAATAATTGGAAAAGGAAATGCATGTAATGTGTTGGATAATAAATTAACATTAGGACGATACCATGAAAAAGTATCCATTCCCCAAAGTTTCCCGTGCGGCCTTAACGACGACTCTTTCATGTTTTTAAGACCTTCGTTTCTTGCTTCCAAAAGACGATCGTCTATATTTACTTTTAATTTACTTTCCATTAGAATCAAATAAAATTACAATCTTCTTACTGCTTCTTTGAACAAATCACCTCTGTGTTCATAGTTTTCAAACAAATCAAAACTTGCACAAGCTGGAGACAATAAAACTGTTTCATCTTTCGATGCTAAACGGTACCCGTAAGCAACTGCTTCCATAGCAGATTTTGCTTCAACAATCGTTTCAACAGATCCAGAAAAAGTGTCAATAATTTTTTGATTATCTAATCCTAAACAGATTATTGCTTTCACTTTAGTTTTTACTAAGTCCAACAATTCTGAATAATCGTTTCCTTTATCTACTCCACCAACAATCCAAACAGTTGGTTTTTCCATTGTTTCCAATGCGAACCAAGTCGAATTAATGTTAGTAGCTTTAGAATCATTGATAAATTCTATACCGTGAACTTTTGCTACAAATTCTAAACGGTGTTCAACGTTGACGAAATCTTCTAAACTCTCACGGATTACAGAACTTCTAATATCTAAAAGTCTTGCTGCAATTCCGGATGCCATAGAATTTTGTGCGTTGTGCTTGCCCTTTAAGGCTAAATCGTGGATTGACATAATTAATTTTTCGTTTATATTAATAGTAAATAGTTCTTCAATAGTTGATGCTCCAAATTCCATTTCTTTAACAAGTGAAAAAGGAGCTATTTTTGCTTTGACATCTCGTTGTGAGATTTCTTTTAAAATAATTGGATCTTCGTTGTTATAGATGAACCAATCAGTTGATGTTTGATTTTGCAGAACTCTAAATTTAGAATCTACATAGTTTTGCATTTGATAATCGTATCGATCTAAATGATCGGGTGTGATATTTAGAATCATTGCTATATCGGCTCTAAACTCAAACATATCATCTAATTGAAATGAACTTAATTCAAGAACATACCAATCAAACTCCTCGGTTGCAATTTGCTTTGCAAAGCTTTTTCCAACATTTCCTGCTAAACCTACATTTATTCCCGCTTTGCGAAGAATGTGATACGTTAACATTGTGGTTGTTGTTTTACCATTACTCCCTGTAATACAGATCGTTTTTGCTTTTAAGTAATACCCACCAAATTCAATTTCAGAGATAATTTTTGTTCCTTTCTCTTTCAATTTTTTAATCAATGGTGCTTTATCAGGTATTCCTGGTGATTTAATTACTAAATCAGATTTTAATATGATATCTTCCGAATGTTGATTTTCTTCCCATTTAAGTTCGTTTAAATCTAATTCATCTTTATACTCTTGCTTGATACTCCCGAAATCTGAAACAAATACATTCCACCCTTCTTTTTTAGCAAGAATTGCAGCGCCTACTCCGCTTTCGCCAGCACCCAGGATTGAAATATGTTTTTTATCGTTTTTCATCGTAATTTTAATGTGACAATTGTCATTACCGCCAACAAAACTGAAACAATCCAGAAACGGGCAACAATTTTCGCTTCGTGAATTCCTTTTTTCTGATAATGATGATGCAAGGGTGCCATTAAGAAAATTCTACGACCTTCGCCAAATCGTTTTTTCGTGTATTTGAAATAACCAACTTGAACTACAACTGATAAATTTTCAATTAAGAAAACTCCACATAAAATTGGAATCAATAATTCTTTACGGATAACAATTGCAAAAACAGCGATGATTCCTCCTAATGCTAAACTTCCAGTATCACCCATGAAAATTTGTGCAGGATATGAATTATACCATAAAAACCCAACGCATGCACCAACGAATGCAGCTATGAAGATGACCATTTCCTCTGTGTTTGGAATATACATTACATTCAAGTAATCAGCGAAATGAACATTAGAACTTACATACGCTAAAACAGCAAGTGCAATTCCGATTATGGCAGATGAACCTGTCGCTAATCCATCTAATCCATCCGTTAAATTTGCTCCGTTTGAAACTGAAATAACAATTAGAATTACAACTGGAATAAACAATAACCACCCGTAAGAACTTCCTCCAATAAGATTTGAATAATTGAATTCATTTCCTTTAACAAATGGAATTGTCGTTGTCATTGCATCTGTTTTGATCCATTTTGTTTGACCGTCTTCCGTAATGTCAGAATGCAAATGTGTTACTAATGTTTCATGTGCCTGAAGTTTGTAATCCAAAGGAACTTGTTTATGAACTTGTACATCATTACTGAAATACAAAATTCCTCCTACTAATACACCAACTCCGATTTGACCAATGATTTTAAATCTTCCTTTTAATCCTTCTTTGTTCTTTTTGAAAACTTTGATGTAATCATCAATAAATCCAATTGCTCCAAGCCATACAGTTGAAATCAACATCGTTATTACATACACATTTGACAATTTAGCAAACAATAAAGTTGGAATTAAAATCGCTCCCAAAATAATTAAACCTCCCATTGTTGGCGTTCCTTGTTTTTCAACTTGACCTGTTAAACCTAGATCACGAACTGTTTCACCAATCTGTTGACGTCTTAATAAATCAATAATTCTTTTTCCAAAAAAGATAGAAATAACCAAAGATGTTATCAAAGCCATCGCCGCCCTGAATGAAATAAAATTGAATAATCCCGCACCTGGGACATTCATAGAATCGAGGTATTTAAATAAATAGTATAACATTATTTTTCTAATTTATTAAAGAGTTCAGTTACAATTTCCATGTCATCAAAGTGGTGTTTAATTCCTTTGATATCTTGATATTTCTCATGCCCTTTTCCAGCAATAAGAATGATATCACCTTTTTCAGCCATTAATACAGCCGTTTTTATCGCTTGCTCACGATCAACAATTGATAACGTTTTTTTGAAATGTTGTCCTTCAACACCCAACATCATTTCTTCGATGATTGTATTTGGATCTTCGGAACGAGGATTATCAGAAGTAATAATAACTTTATCACTTAATTCACAAGCGATTCCAGCCATTTTTGGACGTTTCGTTGTATCTCTATCTCCACCACAACCAACAACCGTATATACCGTTTCGTTTCTTGTTCGAATAGATGAAATCGTTTTTAGAACATTTTCTAAAGCATCTGGAGTATGCGCATAATCAACAATTGCCGTTATTCCACCTTCACTTGTAATGTATTGAAAACGACCTTCAACAGATTCTAGACTACTTAAAGCAGTTAAGATTTCTAATTTATCTTCTCCTAATAATTCACTAACCGCATAGACAGTTACTAAATTATAAGCATTGAAATCTCCTATTAATCTTGACCAAACTTCTTCACCACATAAGTTCAATACTAAACCTGAAAATTGATTTTCAAGAACTTTAACTTTATAATCAGCAGGTGATTTAAGAGCATATGAATGTTTTGAAGCCTTTGTATTTTGCAACATAACCATTCCATTTTTGTCATCGCCATTTGTTAAAGCAAAAGCGGAAGCTGATAGACCATCAAAAAATGCTTTTTTAACACGGATATATTCTTTGAAAGTCGAGTGATAATCTAAATGATCGTGCGTAATATTAGTAAAAACTCCTCCAACAAAATCCAAACCTTCAGTTCTATATTGATGTATAGCATGAGAACTTACCTCCATAAAACAATGTGAACAACCCGCTTCAATCATATCATTCAATAGTGAATTCAGCGAAACTGGATCTGGAGTTGTATGTGTTGCGATAATATCTATTTCTCCAATTTTATTGACAACCGTTGAAAGCAAACCACATTTATAGCCTAATTTCGAAAAAAGATTAAATAATAAAGTTGTTGTAGTTGTCTTACCATTCGTTCCAGTAATACCAACCAACTTTAATTTAGAAGAAGGATGATCATAAAAATTATTAGCCATAATAGCCAATGATTTAGCAGAATTATCAGTAACAATTAAAGTTACATCAGAAGGAACATCAACTTCTTTTTCTGCAACAATAATTTTACAAGCATTAGAGATTACAGATTGAATGTAATCATGTCCATCAACAGACGTTCCTCTAATTGCAACAAAAACCGTTTTTTCTATCGCTTTTCTAGAATCGAAAACAATTGAATCAATTTGCATATCAATTGAACCATTCAAAGAAAGAACAGTAACACCAGAAAGTATGTCTTTTAGCGTTTTCATTTTATTTATTTAGCGTTAATTCAATTAAACCACCATTAAAAGCAGGAGTTCCAGCCGGTGAAGACTGTCTTACAACTTTACCGTACCCAACAAGATCTACACTCATACCAATCGACTCGATCAAATAAACAGCATCTTTTGCACTCATACCCATAACATTCGGAACAACACCTTTGTTAAAAGTTCGTTTTGTAAAATCAACAACATTCACATTAGATGTCGTATTAACCCATTCATTTTGAGCGTTATCCGTATAATTAACATGTAAATTTTTCATGACAATTAATAAATCATGAAGATTTCCATCTTTCGAAACAGGTGCATCCAATACTTTTGTTTTTTTCTCATTAATTGCTTGATGATATCTCAAACTAGTTGCGTATACTTTATTTGCAATAGCAGCGAAAACAGTTCCTGAAACAGAAGCACCATAAATATTTTCACCAGAAGCAGCAATTGATACTATACAAGAATAAATAGGTTTTTTTACTGGAAAGTAACCAACAAATGATGCTAAATACTTTTCTTCTCCTTTTTTACCATATCTAAAATCTTCATTTTGAATCAATGCCGTTCCTGTTTTACCAGCGATATCAAAATAAGACGAAGTCAATCTTTTCCCTGTCCCTTCTTTCATTACACCTGCCAAACAATTTTGTAAAATTTTAATTGTCTTGGGAGAACATATTTGAGGATTTATTACAAAAGGTTGAAATTCTTTAACCACCTCCGCACCTCTTCGAATTTCTTTTACAAATTGAGGTTTTACAAATTTTCCGTCATTTGCTACAGCATTATAAAAAGCTAATGTTTGAAGTGGAGTTTGCCTAACTTCATAACCAATTGCCATCCAAGGTAAAGAAAGTCCGGACCAATTCTTAGATCCAGGAGATGGAATTGAAGGATTTGATTCTCCTTCTAATTCAATTCCTAATGGAGCACCTAATCCAAATTCATTCAATCTATTAACAAATGTCTGAGGCTCATCTCTATACGCTTTATAAATTACTTTTGAGATTACATTTGAAGATAATTCAAATGCTCTTTTAATAGATATCGTTCCATAGTTTGCTCCATGAGCTTCAGAAAGATGTGATGTGAAATAGTTATATTTAGATGCCGCTTGAACCATATCGTTAATCCCAAATTTCTGATCTTCCAAACCAGCCATTAATGAAGCCAATTTAAAAGTAGAACCAGGTACCTCACGCGTTCCAATTGCATGATTAAACAATTCGTAATATTCACCATTTGATGCTAAGGTTAAATTCACGATCGCTTTTACGAATCCAGTTTTAACATCCATCACAACCACACAACCATGTTTAGCACCTTGTGCTTTTAATTGGCTTAATAATTCAGAATGAGCAACTTCTTGAATTTCTTTATCAATTGAAGTCACAACATCAGCTCCTTCAACAGCCTCTTTAACAATTTGACCTGTTTTTTTCCAACCAGTGGAAATTTTTTGTTCAATTTCTTCTCCAGGTTCACCCGCCAAGTACTCATTATAAGCACCCTCAATTCCGACACGTAATTCTTTACTATTTGCTTTTGAAGTTTTCGCTTGATAATAACCCAACGTTCTTTTCATCATGTCATTATAGGGGCGCTTACGTGTAGACGTCACATCATTATCAATTAACCCACCTTTCATTCTACCTAAATTGAAAATCGGTAACTGATTCAATAATCTTCTCTCTTCGTTCGTCGCTTTACTCTTTATTTTCAAGTATCTATTTCCTAAATGTCTACCTCTCATGATGTGTTCTTGCCATTGCCTAGTTGACATTGAAGGAAATATTCTTGATAAGCCTCTTGATAAATCAGTAATAGAATCATCGAATATTTTTTGATCTACAACAGTTGGATCTAAATGTATTTCATAAAAAGAAATAGAAGTAACAAGAGGTGTATAATTAACATCTAAAATCTCACCTCTTCTCGGCATTCTAAGAATCGTACGCTTTGGAATAGTTTCTTTAGAATCTGAAATATTATTTGATGTAGAATCCTTCCCATTCATTTGAATAGAGAACGTTTTAAATAAAACGATCAACATGACAGCTACAAACCCGAAATAAATCAGGTAAGCTCTCCAAAATATTGATTTTTTTTCGTTCATATTTACTTATTCTTTTTTCTTATTCTAATTACTTTAGTTGGATTAACTGTTTCATTTAATCCTCTTTTGCTCAATTTCTCTACTAATTTGTACCTTCTAGTTTCTTCTTCTAATTTTGTTTTCGTTTCCACATAATTAGAATTCAATTCATTTAATTCAATTTGTGCTTTTTCAGCATCTTTTGATAATTGCTTTCCATAATAACCTTTCGCCACTAACACTAAAAGAAGAAAAATGATGAAGAAGATAAAGTTCAAATTATTCAAAACGAACTCCTTTGTCAAAAATTCACCATTCAAAATCTGAATCAAAGCATTTGGACGAGGCTTTTTATCAGAATTTTGCTTCTTTTTCTTAGGCTCTTTTGTTTTCGGAGCTTCAGGAATCGAATCCTTATCTATATATTCATTATCCTTCATTTCGAACCGCTATTCTTAATTTAGCACTTCTAGCACGAGAATTTCTTTCTATCTCTTCTTCATCTGGAACAATTGGATGTCTAATTATCTCTGTAAAAGGTTTTAATACATTTCCGTAAAAATCTTTCTTAATATCTCCTTCAATCGAACCTCGTTTCATGTAATTTTTCACTAAACGATCTTCCAAAGAATGATAGGACATTACCACTAATTTTCCACCTGGAGCAAGAACATCAGCCGTTTGATTTAAAAAACGTTCTAATACATCTAATTCCTGATTAACTTCAATTCGTAATGCTTGAAAAACTTGAGCAAAAAACTTATGCTCTTTATATTTAGGAGCACATGCTTCTAAAACATCCATTAAATCGCCAGTTGTTTTGATTTTTTTTGTTTCTCTTGCCATAACAATCGTATAGGCAATCTTGTGTGCATTTTGTAAATCTCCGTATGTTCTGAAAATTTTCATCAATTCACGATCAGTATAATCTTTAACGATTGTTCTAGCTGTCACATCTCCAGCTTGATTCATTCGCATATCCAACGGATCATTTGTCCGTATAGAAAAACCACGATTTCCGTCATCAAACTGATGAGAAGAAACACCTAAATCAGCCAATATTCCATCCACTTTTGGAAAACCCATCATTTTCAAATGGTTAGATATGAAAGAAAAATTAGAAGCTACAAAATGAAAATTATCAGCTTCCCAAGCATTTTTACGTGCGTCAGGATCTTGATCAAAAACTATTAATTGACCTTTAGAAGAAAGTTGCTTGAAAATTTCGCGAGAATGACCTCCGCCACCAAAAGTTACGTCCACATATATCCCGTCTGGATTAATAGTTAATCCATCAAGACATTCTTGCAGCATTACCGGTACGTGGTACTCTTCTTGTTTATTCGTCGTCTCCATTTAAGTCACCCATTACTTCATCCGCCAAATCAGCGAAATCTGCCATGTTTCCTTCGATCATTTCGAAGTATTTAGACTTGTCCCAAATTTCAATTCGATCATTGTAAGCAATGATCATTGCATCTTTATTCAACCCGACACGCTCCATGTGTGTAACTGGAACATGAATTCTACCGACACTATCCAACGAAACCGATTTGGCACCTTGGTGAAATAATCTGTAGAACATTCTGTTTTTCGGTTTGAACAGATTCATTTTAGAAAGTTTCTCACTGATTTTCTCCCATTCATTCATAGGATAAAGCGTTAAACATTCCTCAAAACCTTTGTTCAGCATGAAATTTTCTTGGGCAGCAGGAGACAGTTGCTTCCGTAATCCGGAAGGAAATAAGAAACGCCCTTTTGCGTCCAACTTTACTTCAAATTCTCCTACTAGTCCTATCATGGCATTAATAATGAGCAAAAATAGTAGTTTTATCACTTCAAACTACCACTTTTTACCACCAATAAACATATTGTTGATAAGTTCTAACGCAGAAGAAGAAAAAAGGTTTCAAAACAATTTAAATTATTCAGTAATTACCTGCATTTACGTATTTTTAATACCCGTGGTAAATTGTGGGAGTTATTTCAATTGTTGATAAAAATTATCATTGTTAATAACGAAAAAAATAAAGAATAAGACTTATATTTTTATTTCAATCAATTGATTTTCTAAATATTAAGTCGAACCATATTGAATTCAACTTTAAACACCCACAATTTAAAAAATTATGAAAAATTGGCTAAAAGTGGGAAAAATGAATACCTCTTTCGTAATCGCAAACTCTAGCAAAAGAAACATCAACAAAAAAACAAACTCAAGCAAAACAGTTGCCCAATTCCTTTAAATAAAACACATCATATAAGTTCTAGTGATGGAGGTTTAACATTTTACAAAACCTCACTCAATTGATAAGACTATTCAAGTCTTTCCAGAATAAACTACCCCATCAATGACAAAGAAAATGCAGCACCCTACTTAGCAATTGACGGGAGTAATAATCTAAGCCTAACATGTAATAATTTTCAGACCAGAGACATTCCACTGGCTTATTTTTCAAAATTATCAGATGAAGGAATCACTTGATAAATATCTTCAAATTTTTTTTAATATTTTTTAGCAAAACGTTTTTATGCTCGCTTTTTCAGCATCAGGAAATAAAATTTAGATAGTAGGAAGTGGTATTGAAATTTATTAAATCTTTTGTACTAGCAAAATGAATAACAAGAATTTAAATATAGGCTTAGGTATCGTTGTTTTAGACTAAAAACTTAAATGAAAAATTGGAAATGGAAAATAAGGATTAAATCTAAAACTTGTCGGAAATATTATCTCTTGAAACTTCCCAATATTATTTTTTTTGTAAAAAATAATTATTCTTCAAAATAAAACCCAAAACATTGCTTAATAATATGTAAATATTCAGGAGAATCATCAACTGCTAAAAGTCGTTCTTTTATAAATTCCGTGGAAGTTTCATTTACATAACCTTTTAAAGAAATTAATGTCATTTCTTTTATAAAATCGATAAATTTATCAAAGTTTAAAAAATTATACATTTTATCATGCCCATCTAAAATTTGAATTTTCACTTCATCCCCAATTAAATATAGCGGTTCTTCATTTAAACATCCAACATAACAACCTTCATCAGAAAAACCCGGAGCACTTAAAAAAAACTCACTAAATTTAGATTTGAAAAATCAAAACAGAGCCATTTTTCTATATTTGTTTTTGATTCATAATTGATCTTATTAACAATAATTAAATGGGAGTCCAAAGCCCATTTATTATTTTCGTTTCCTTCGGAATATAAATCCATTAATTTTCTTTCGAAACTATAAGATACTTTATTAATATCATTTATTTTATTTATAACCATGCGGTCATCGTTAAATTTATTTTTTGAAATAATCTTGCTTTTCTCAAGATGAGATGAAAAATTAGACAAAAAAAAGGCGAACATTAATGTTCGCCTTTATAATACATATCGTATTCAATTATGCCTCTGCAGTTTCAAAAGGAACTACTGATACAAATGAACGATTTTCTTTTTTCTTACGGAATTCTACTAATCCATCAGTTAAAGCATATAATGTGTGATCTTTACCGATCCCAACATTTGCTCCAGCATGATGATGTGTTCCTCTTTGACGAACGATAATGTTCCCTGCAATTGCAGCTTGTCCACCAAAAATTTTCACTCCTAATCGCTTGCTT
Organism: Flavobacteriales bacterium; assembly: GCA_947474675.1. GTDB lineage: Bacteria > Bacteroidota > Bacteroidia > Flavobacteriales_D > Crocinitomicaceae > CAIUKX01. Next base: position 15,323 of record CANJKA010000044.1, on the reverse strand, counting down.
TCAGACTCACGACCATTTTTCGAACTACCAACTCCTTTTTTATGTGCCATTGTGTTTCAATTTAACCTCTAAATCATTTCTTCTTTAGAAGTAGTTCAAATTAAGCTTTAATGTCTGTAATTGTGATCGTCGTAAAGCTTTGACGGTGACCATTTCTTTTTTTGTAACCTTTACGTCTCTTTTTACGGAAAACGATTACTTTATCACCTTTAACGTGATCATTTACTTCTGCAGAAACCGAAGCTCCTGTTATAGCTGGGGCGCCAACGTTGATTTTGCCTCCGTCTTCAATCAAAAGCACTCTATCAAAGCTAATTTTAGCTCCAATATCATCTTTCAAACGGTGTACAAAAATCTTTTGATCTTTTTGCACTTTAAACTGCTGCCCTGCTATCTCTACAATTGCGTACATATAGCTGTTATTTAATTACTAATTAATCCGAAAATCGGAAGACAAAGATACTGTTTTTATTTATAAAACAAAGTTGTTAACAATATTTTTTTTAAAAGAGATCATTTTATAGCTAATTCTAGAATTTATAACCAAAAATAAAGAATTGTTTTGCCTATAAATCTGAATTTCAAACGATATTTAAGTAATAGAAAAAGTAGAGAATAAATATTCATAAATCTAACAAAATTTACATTAATTCAATATTTTCAAAAAAAAGCAGGTGTAATTAAAAAGAAGTCCATAAGTTTGTAGTACTTTTATTTATTTCTACTATACGAAAGCTTCTGATATAAAGAATATCAAGGTTCTAAACTAACTAAATATATAATTGCTTTATTGGTTGTAAATTGATTTTCTACAGAATGAAAAAAGCAGTATTTTTATTTTTACTATTTGTTAAATCAAATATATATATTTTTGCTCAATATCAATCCAATGATAATATGGGAGAATATAGGCATTCTATAGGTATTTCTTATTTATCTGTAAATCAAAATTCAAATTATTTTACGGTACGCAAAAGCTGTGCAGCTTTGGTATACAACATCCGTATAGATTTTAGATTAGGCTACCATTCTTCTATTGGTGCTACAATATATCCAACTGTTGGGTATGCTCCAAAATCTAAAATAAAATCATTACAGCATTCTACAATTATACAGGGAGGAAGTGAGACAGGGGCACCTATTTGTTTTGAAATCCCATTTATGATTCAGTATAATTCTGGTAATCATTCAACTGGAGTAACGAAGTATAAATTTGGAAGTTTTATAGGACTTGGAGCAAGTTATAGTTATTTTCCTGGCACTAGTGTAGTAATCGACGCACATAAAAATACAATTATTTCAGCGGCTACTTATTTAAGTATTTGTGCGAGTGGTGGAATTAAATTCATGGTCAATAATCAATCGTATGGTCTCAGAATCCACTATAATAGACCGCTTGGATTACCGAACAATGTAGCTGCAAACAATTTTAGTGTTTCAATTCTGTATAATTTTTCAAAACATTCGAGATTCGGATAATTTGATTGTTATTTTTTTCCAGTTTTCTTTTTATTAGGCTTTCCTTCTTTAAGGCAAAGAACTCCTAAATACCCTGAGTTATGTTTAGTGTTTCCACTTAATACAGAGTAATAGATTGTTGGGACGAACAGTATATTAGCAAAATACCAACCCGTTTTTTGTTTTACAATTAAATCATTAAAGTAAAATTTACTGTCATAAACAGTAATTGATTGAGGATTAATTTTTTTCATTTCTTTCTTTTCAACCCCTTCTTCATTAATCAATAGCGAAACTTTTTTTGGTTTCCCAGATGCGGGATCAAATGTAGCATAATCAATTTTATCTTGAAATCCAGATAGTTTTTTATTGCTTTTTGATTTAGCATCGTCTGAAATTTCTGAACCATATATGACATAAAATTTATTCAATTTGTAGATTACTCGTACGTCAGAAACATCTGTTCCTTCATAAGTAATACTTCGTTCTAAATTTGAAGTCCATAAAATTTTCCCTTCTTCAGTTATACGAATAGCCGAAACATTGTTTTTTTCACAATATAAATCAGTCTGATATATATTTTTGCCGTCCATTCCACTTTTACTGGTTATCTCGGCATAATTATATTTTCGAGTAAAAAACAAGGTTGCACTTCCGTCTTCCATTAAAAAAATATTTTCAATGTCAAATCTTGTTTTTAACTCTTCTTCCTTCGCTTGTTGGTCGATATTGATTATTTTTTTTCGACCTCCTTTACTCTTAGGAAATAATTTACTAAGCGATGTTTTTTCAAAATAGGAGTAATTAATAGGAGTATTTACTAAAGTATCATTGTCGATTTCTGTGTAAAAAATACCTTGTTTATCAATCCCTGTAGGATCTTTTGCTAAATCTCCAAAAAAGCCATAGATCTTTGTTTTTGAAGGAGTAAATAGATAACTGTAATCAGTAATTGTTTTATTCTCTCCTTTTAAATCGATTGAAATTACAGTTTTTGAAATAGGATTAATAGCGGTTAAAATCAAATAAAATTTGGCTTCATTAGGTTTTAATTTTATTAGTTCATCTCTTGAAAGAATATAATTTGTTCTGATATAAATATTTCCATCAAGACCAAAATCATATATTGATGTCAAGCCAAATTGATCTTCAACATATTTTGAAGGTAAACTAATTTGATTTTCATTTGAAGTTGACAATTGACTATTTAATAGCAAATATCGGAAAGCTATATTTTTTCCAACTTGATGAATTTCTGAACCAATAATTATATTTTCACCCACACTATTTGAAACGATTACAATAGAAGAAGGTGTAAGTTCTGAATGTTTATATTCGACTTTTTCAACTGTTGAATATATTTTTTTTATTGTTTTATCTCTTTCCAAATTCAATTTGAATGATTCTACATATAATTCCTCAGTAATTGTAGAATCTGTATTGATTAATTTAATCCAAAAAACGAGAACTCTATTTTCTGATATAATTGTTCTAGAATAACCAAGTGTTTGGTATTCAGTTTTTGATGCCTCATTTTCAGGATAACCAACTAAAGCTAAAGATGCTGTTTCACTCATCGTTTCTTTGTTATAAGAAATGATTTTTAATTTAGTATTCTTATTCAAAGGACTTACAGCATAATTACTGTTAAGTACATAAACATTCTGACTATTCGTATTTATAATCCCTGAATAGAAACCATTTTTATTGTTTGAAGATTCTATTTTATCTGACCACCCGAATTCAAAATATTGAGCGAATATGCTTTGCATTACACAAACAAACACAACAATAAGTTGATTTTTAAGAGAGGCCATATTTTGGATTTTATTGCACATTTGATTTTCTACAAATTTTAAACTCTAAAATTATTTTTTGACCTTAGGAATCCTAACCAATTTAATTTCTACTTTTCTATCAGCCTGTTTCATCTCTTCGGTATATGAACCTTTGTGAATTGATTTTTCTTCACCGTAATAAAAGATCTCTATGTTTTTAGCGTCAAAACCATAATAATCTATCAGTTTTCGTTGAATTGTTTCAGCACGTTTTTTAGACAAAATTAAGTTGTAATCAAGCGATCCATCTTGGTCTGTGTATCCAATTAAGATGATGGATAACGTTTCTTTTTTAGGGAAAGATTTTACAAATTTATCAAGACCAGTTTGTTCTACATCTGTTAAAGTTGATTGATTTACATCGAAATAGACAGAGAGATTTTTTATGATGTCTTTATCAGCTAATAATTTATCCATCTCTTCTTTACTAGTCACTAATTCTTTTCTTAGATCTATTTTTGGATTATCAATTACTTGTTGAGCAGTATTATTTGCGTCTTTTTTGTCTTTCTCTTCTTGTAATTTTACCTTATTAATGTTTGTTGAATCAATTGGACAACCATTGTTGTAAACAGAACCAGATTGACCAGGACATCTATCTGTTTTATTTGGTACTCCATCTCCATCATCGTCATTACAACATCCTTGATTTTCAAAAGGACAACCATTATTTAATTCAATACCAGGTAAATCTGGACAACGATCGGCAACATCAATCACCCCGTCTTTATCTCTATCAGGACATCCGTAATGAATTCCTAATCCTTTATCATCTGGACACATATCATTCATGTCAACGATTCCATCTTCATCTTTATCAGGACAACCATTCATGATTCGAGTACCTTTGTTGTAAATACATAAATCTTCTTTGTCTATTATTCCATCTCCATCTGAATCAGGACATCCATTGAATTCTGCTGTTCCAGGATCTAAAGGACATGCATCTTTTAAATCAGATATTTTATCACGGTCTCTATCTTTTGGCATTTTATACAAAACGCTATAAGATACACCAGCAAAATAATTTCCCGATAAAGAAGCTTTTTGCCCGTAAAAAAATGATAAATTGTTAGAACCGGCAAAAATGGATAGTGTTTTATAAACGATTCTACCTGCAAACCCTACATACATTTTTCCATTACCCATATGAGAGATAGGCATCATAATCGACCAGTTACTTTTTTCAATTCTTGGAGTAACTGTTTGAATGAAAAAGTGTCCCATTTTAGTTTTATCATTTTTTAAACTTAATGGAACTGACATATTGTAACTTACATAAAAATTATTTTTAACATTCAAATCAAAACTCCCATGAATAGTTGTCGGTAAATTCATACGAAACTTTGTTTCTTGCGAAGTAGATTTAACTCCTGTACCTTGTAAACTGTCCTTAATATCTCCATAAGGAAAATTTAAAAGAGCATTTACATCCACTATTTTATGTGCATTTGTAGTAACAGAAGCGTTTGTGAAATTATAGTAGACAGTATCTTTCATATAGCGAACCCAACCAATATCTGTTATGGATCCAGATACTTTCCATTTGTATTTATTGATATCGTATCTTACATTTCTTTTAGCTCCATCCATTTCGTAGTATTGCTTTTCATAGTCAGGTCTTGATTCATAAGTGAAACCAATATCCAATCCTAACCCTCTATTTTTATACTTCATCTGATTTTTAGAATAACTTCTACCGAAATCAGCATCTAAACCATTAACTTGCATGAACTGCGATACTGTATCTGTAAAATTAACTTCACCATTATTCGCATAGAAATACTTTGCATTATAGCCATTTAGTATTTTCAAAGATCCCCCCATTTTGAATAAGGAAGTTTGTCTGTCGAAAATAGTTCGAGCATAAGTAAGATTATGTTCAGAGAACATCATTTCTGAAATTGAAAGACCAGCAATACTTTGTTTTTGATTAATAATATTTTTTTCATAATCATTGACCGTATTCTGAGCCCATACATTAGGTACACCACTTAAACCATTAAAATTTCTTAGTCTGAAAGAATATCCTAAAGCATTTTCATGATTTAATTCATATTTTATATTCAACAAATCAAGGGTTAAATATTTGTTTTTAAATCCAGGATTTTTTGAGTCAATATATTTTGATTTTGATCCAAAAGGAAGATAGTCAGATGAACAAAAATTACTTATTCTTGAGCTATTTAAATTTGAACTTATAGCAAATTTACTTTTAGAATCAACTATAGTAGATGGATTGTAAGTTGATAAATTAGAACTCACAACATTGTCAGAAACGATACCTGTATAGGATTGTTGTGAGAAAGTAATGCTAGAGATGATTAGGAATAATAGAATTGAAATTGATCTCATATTAAATAATTAAAAAAATAATTCATTACAAATTTACATAAAACAAGATTAGAATAGTTATTAAATCAAATTATATTTAAGTAATTGTCGTTGTTGAATTTATAAGTAAAGTTTAACCTATTAATTTACACGCTTTTTATTAAAAAGAACAACCCAATAATTCGCAACAAAAACCCCAAATAATATAATCATCATTGCTCCGATTTGCTTTATGTTTATATGTTCTCCAAACGAAAGTCCGATGAAAACAGCAACAATTGGGATAAAGTAAGTTACACTGCTTGCGAATAAAGTAGAAGTTGCTGTAATCAATTGATTAAACAAAATTACAGCTATTGCAGTTCCGACAATACTCAAAATAGCTATATACCCTAATCCTTCCATAGCATGAGGATTTGTTTGAATAGTATGAAGTGTTCCTTCTTTGATATTCATAAATATTGATGGAAGTAAAACAATAAAAAATGCTAATGAAGTGATCTCAATTGCTTTAAATTTTTGTAAGGTGTGTTTTATTGTATTTAAACTAATAGCATATAAAAAGGTCGCGAAAATAATTGCAAAAACTGGCTTCCATGTTCCTTCTATTTGAACATGTTCTCCTGAATGAGTCCCTGCTATAACTAATAATACGATTCCAACTGTTCCGATTAATAATCCTACAAATTGAATGAACGTAACTCGAATTTTAAAAATTAATAAACCTATAATCATAGAGAAAATTGGTGTAAAGCTATTTAACATTCCAGCATACCCAGATGAGATTCCTGTTTCAGCATAGGTAAATAAATAAGCAGGTACAAAGTTTCCACAGACTCCTACAGTAGCTAATAAAAGAAATTCTTTTATTGTTTGAATACTTTTTAGTCCTTTTAAAGCAAATGGGATTAGAACTAATCCAGCCATTGTCATTCGGAGTGACGCAACTTGAGGATCTGAAAAAATTGGCTCATTGTTTAAAGTAAACATTCCTCTTTTCATTAAAATAAATGAGCTACCCCAAACGCATGCTAATAATATTAAAAGGCCCCAGTTTTTTCTTTCATTTCCCATGTCGGTAAAAGTACGAACTTAATCCAAGAAAATATATAAATCTGATCCGTATATAACTGAAATCATCTATCTACTTAAAACAATCTGAAAAGTGATTTATCTCAAAAAATTAGTATTTCACTTTTAAACTACATAATTTTTCGTAAACCATTTTAAAGACGTCAGAAAAAAGATAAACAGATTACAGAAATGCGTTAAAAATTTAAAAAATCACCTAAAACAACATTAAATCTAATCAAAATCAAACATCAAACATCCAACATCTAACATTAAAAGCCTATCTTTACGCTTTCAAAAATTAAAAAAATGAGTATAGAACTTTCTGATCAAGAAGTTCAACGTCGCGAGTCGTTGAAAAAATTGCGCGATTTGGGGATCAACCCTTATCCTGCCGATTTATATCCCGTAACTAGTTATGCTTCTGACATAAAGAATAAGTTCGAGGACGGAAAGAAGGTGTGTATTGCAGGTCGTTTAATGAGTCAACGTGTTATGGGGAAAGCTTCATTCGCAGAGATTTTAGATTCTACAGGACGTATTCAAGTATACTTCAACCGTGATGAAATTTGTCCGGGAGAAGATAAAACACTTTACAACGATGTTTTCAAGAAATTACTAGATTTAGGTGATTTCATTGGAATTAAAGGATATTTATTCACAACGCAAGTGGGTGAAATTTCTGTTCATGTGGAAGAATTTTCTTTATTGAGTAAATCATTGAAACCACTTCCTTTACCTAAAACAGATAGTGAAGGAAAAGTACACGATGCATTTACAGATCCAGAATTAAGATATCGTCAACGTTATGCGGATTTAATTGTGAATCCACATGTGAAAGAAACATTTATTAAACGTTCGAAAGTAATTTCAACGATGCGTAATTTCTTTGACGAAAAAGGATACATGGAGGTAGAAACACCAATTCTTCAGCCTATTGCTGGAGGTGCAACTGCTCGTCCTTTTATGACACATCACAATGCGTTAGACGTTCCATTATACTTACGTGTTGCCAACGAATTGTATCTAAAAAGATTGATTGTAGGTGGATTTGATGGTGTTTATGAGTTCGCAAAAGATTTCAGAAATGAAGGAATGGACAGAACACATAATCCAGAATTTACAGTAATGGAAATCTATGTTGCTTACAAAGATTACAACTGGATGATGGATTTCACGGAACAAATGATCGAGAAAGTAGCTGTTGAAGTTACTGGAAGTACAGATGTTACGGTTGGTGAAAACACAATTAATTTAAAAGCTCCTTTCAAACGTATTACGATGCGTGATTCTATTCTAGAATTTACTGGATTTGATATCAATGGTAAATCGGAAGAAGAATTACATGCAGCTTGTAAATCACTTGGAATTGACACAAACCCAACAATGGGGAAAGGGAAATTAATCGATGAAATTTTCGGTGAAAAATGTGAAGGAAATTATATTCAGCCTACATTTATCACGGATTATCCAATTGAAATGTCTCCTTTGTGTAAACGTCACAGAGACAATCCTGAATTAACAGAACGTTTTGAATTAATGGTGAATGGGAAAGAAATTGCCAACGCATATTCTGAATTAAATGATCCAATAGATCAACGTGAACGTTTCGAAGAACAAATGAAATTGTCTGAAAAAGGAGACGATGAAGCGATGTTCATTGATCAAGATTTCTTACGTTCATTAGAATACGGAATGCCTCCAACATCAGGTATGGGAATTGGAATTGACCGTTTAGTAATGTTAATGACGAATAATTCATCTATCCAAGAAGTGTTGTTTTTCCCTCAAATGAGACCAGAAAAATTTCAAACAGGACCAGATTTAGAATCCTTCAAAAAAGTAGGAGTTCCTGGAGAATGGGCTGAACATGTTTTCAAAGCTGGATATTCTTCAGTTGATGAATTGTTAATGGCAAAACCAACTTCTGTTCACCAACAATTGAACGGATATAGAAAGAAAAATAAATTAGAAATTGAAGCATTGCAATTAGACGAAGTTCAAGCTTGGTTTAATTAAATTTCAAAATATATTTTATCATAATTAGAGCTGTTTCGAGAGGAATGGCTCTTTTTTATGGTAATTAGTAACGCTTATTTAAAGGGATCGAATTCGACTCCTATTTGAATATTGTCAAGTAATTCCTTTGCTTCGTCAATTTATCCAAAGCATTTACTGCTAGAAATCGATGAAAATTTCACTGTTAAAAAATCTAAAATAATTCCTCCAATCAAATAAAACACCTCTTTATTTGTTAAAACGGACAATTAACTTTAAATTTGTTAATTCAGAGAATTTTATGGCAGAATATAAAGCAGGACCGTTTTTAGAACAGATCAATATCCCGAGTGATTTAAGATCAAAATTTAAGGTCGAAGATTTACCGCAAGTTTCGGATGAAGTGCGTCAATACATTGTTGATGTAATTTCAGAAATTGGAAATAGTCACTTTGGTGCTAGCCTTGGAGTAGTTGAATTATCTGTTGCTTTACATTATGTTTTCAATACACCTTCTGATCAATTGGTTTGGGATGTTGGTCATCAAGCATATGGACATAAAATTCTAACTGGAAGACGCGATGTTTTTCATACAAACCGAATAAAAGGTGGGATTTCAGGATTCCCAAAACGTTCAGAAAGTGAATACGATGCTTTTGGTGTTGGTCACTCTTCTACATCGATATCTGCAGCTTTAGGAATGGCTGTTGCGAATCATTACAAAGGAGAAAAAAATCGTCACCACATTGCTGTAATTGGTGATGGAGCGATGACTGCAGGGATGGCTTTTGAAGGACTAAACCATGCAGGATTTGAAAAAGACGCTAATTTATTAGTCGTTTTGAATGACAACTGTATGTCAATTGATACTCCAGTTGGAGCGTTGAAGGAATACTTAACAGACATTACAACTTCCCACACGTACAATAAAGTAAAAGATGAGGTTTGGAAATTATTGGGTAAAATATCCAAATTTGGTCCAGATGCTCAAACTGTTGCTTCAAAAATATCTACCGCTTTAAAAGGATCATTATTAAGACAAAGTAATCTTTTTGAATCGTTTAATTTTCGTTATTTTGGTCCTGTTGATGGACATGATGTTATTGGATTAGCGAAAATAATGGCTGATTTAAAGGATATACCTGGTCCAAAATTGTTACATATTGTAACGATGAAGGGAAAAGGATATAAATTTTCTGAAGAAGGAAATCCAACAAAATGGCATGCTCCAGGTGTCTTTAATAAAGAAACGGGGGAAATTGTGAAAATTGTTCCTAAAGCGCCGCAACCTCCAAAATACCAAGATGTATTTGGTTATACAATAGTAGAATTAGCAGAACAAAATGACAAAATAATGGGAGTAACTCCTGCTATGCCATCTGGATGTTCTTTAAACATCATGATGGAAGCAATGCCAGAACGTTCTTTTGACGTTGGAATTGCTGAACAACATGCTGTTACATTTTCAGCAGGATTAGCAACTCAAGGATTGGTTCCTTTTTGTAATATTTATTCTTCTTTCATGCAACGAGCATTTGATCAAGTGCTTCACGATGTTGCTATACAAAATTTAAATGTTGTTTTCTGTTTAGACAGAGGAGGTTTGGTTGGTGCTGATGGGGCAACTCATCATGGAGCTTATGACTTATCATATATGAGGTGTGTTCCTAATATGGTTGTTTCTGCACCAATGAATGAATCAGAATTACGTAATTTGATGTTTACGGCTCAACAAGAAAACATGGGACCTTTTTCAATTCGCTATCCTCGTGGAAATGGCGTTATGACTGAATGGAAAACAGCCATGAAAGCAATTACTGTTGGTAAAGGAAGAAAAGTTACAAATGGAGAAGATATCGCTATTTTAACGATTGGACATCCAGGTAATTATGCTCAAGATGCAATTAAAGCGTTAAAATCTACAAATGCTTCTATTGCTCATTACGATATGCGTTTTGTGAAACCAATTGATGAGGTAATGCTTCACGAAGTTTTTTCTAAATTCTCTAAAGTTATAACCGTTGAAGATGGCTGCTTAATGGGTGGGTTTGGTTCAGCTGTTATTGAATTTATGGTTGACAATAAATACCAAGCAGAAGTTGTTCGTTTAGGTATTCCTGATAAATATGTTCATCATGGAACAGTTGAAGAATTACAAGAAGAATTAGGGTATGATGCAAAAGGAATTGCAACGACTATAATTTCAATGTTAAATATTTCTACAGATTCTACTGAAATTTTAACTGAAAAAGTCGGTTAATTTATATTTCTATTTTTTCATTATAAATGTTAATTAATCATTTTTGATTAACTTAACACTTTTTAACTTAATCTTAGACTTAAAACATGGAAGATCAAACAAACAACCTAGACAATCAAAATCAAGAAGTAACGAAAGTTAATGAAGTGTCACAGGAAACTATTCTTAATAGTAACGAACAAATAATCGATAATCAAATAATTAGTACGGAAAAGGTTGGGAATATTCCTATGGCTTTACTTTTTGGATTCATAACTTCTTTAATTGGTGCTTCTTTGTGGGCTGTAATTACAGTTATAACAAAATACCAAATAGGATACATGGCAATTGCTATTGGATTTATTGTCGGATATGCCGTGAAATTTGGAGGAAGAGGTAATCAAATTACTTTTGGTGTAATTGGAGCCGTATTTTCTTTGTTAGGCTGTATTTTAGGTAATTATTTTAGTTTAATCGGATTTGCATCTGCTGAATTGCATATTGGGTTTTTCCAAACTTTAACAACTATTAGTCCGAGTCTTGTTTTTAAACTTATGATTGATTCTTTTCAAGGCATGGATATCATATTGTATGGTATTGCTGGATATGAAGGATTCAAATTTTCAATTCTTTAAAATTGAAAAATTAAATACATTATTAAATATTACTTTTGATGTTTAATAATGTATTTTCTTTCAAGTAAATAGATCATCCATATCTTTTCACCTTTTATTGTTTTAATTAATAGTTAAGATTTTTTAATGAAAGCGAGTGTAAATACAATCTATGGTTCTCCAGATGTACTTCAAATTATTGAAGTGTCAAAACCAATTCCAAAGGATAATGAAGTTTTAATTAAAATTCATGCTTCTACAGTGAATAGAACTGATTGTGGTTTTAGAAATCCTGAATATTTAATTGTAAAATTGATTAGCGGATTATTTAAACCGAAAAACACGATATTAGGAACTGAATTAGCTGGTAAAATTGAAGCAATTGGAAAAAATGTAGAAAGCTTTAAAATTGGTGATCAAGTTTTTGGGTTGAATACATTTAAATTTGGAACACATGCTGAATATGTTTGTGTGGATGAAAAAAAAGCGATTACTCCTATGCCAAGCAACATGACATTTAATGAAGCTGCAGCAGTTTGTGACGGATTATTTCTTGCTTATGCTAACATTAAAAAAATAGACTTTACTAAATCACCCAAAATATTGGTAAATGGAGCTTCAGGATCAATCGGTTCTGCAACTTTACAATTAGCTAAATATTATGGAGCTGAAGTTACTGCAGTTTGTAATACTAAAAACATTGAATTAATTCATTCACTGGGTGCTGATAATGTGATTGATTATACAAAAGAAGATTTTACCCAAAATGGTCAAGTGTATGATTTCGTATTAGATGTTGTTGGTAAAAGTTCTTATTTTAAATGTAAAAAAATTATGAAGCCAAGAGGAATTTATATTTCTTCCGAACTTGGTTATTTATCTCAAAATATATTCTTAGCTCTATTTACACCATTATTATTTGGTAAAAAAGTTCTTTTCCCTATTCCTGTAGATAAAAAAGAAGATATTTTATTTTTCAAAAAGTTAATTGAAGAAGGGAAATACAAGGCGATTATAGATCGAACTTATAGTCTGGACCAAATTGTTGAGGCTACGAAATATGTTGAGACAGGAGAAAAGACAGGGAATGTTGTGATACAGATTTGTGAATAAGCTAAAGCTTACTAATCTTTAAAATAAAGAAATCTAACTTCATTATTTGCAAAATTTCCGCCAAATAATGAAGTTAGGATATATATTTTTCTAGTATGTCAAAATATCAATAGAAACACTCGCTTTTTTAACACTTATCAATTCCTCAACCAATTTTCCTGTTGCTGGCGCTAAACTTAATCCCATCATACCGTGTCCTGTTGCAATAATTACGTTTGAATGTTTACGAGAGCGACTAATAATTGGTAGTCCTGAGGAAGTACAAGGTCTAAATCCAAACCAAATATCTTCTTTTTGTGGTGTATTTACTTCTAATGTTGGATAAAAAGAATGAATCGTATTTATGATTCCTTCCATTCTATTCATGTTAATTTTCGTATCATTTGTATGTGTAATCTCCATTGTGCCGCCAAAACGTAAATCATTCCCCATTGGAGTAACTGCTACTTTTCCTTCACATAAGATCGATGGAATTGCAGGTTTTTCAGAACGATTTTTCAATGTAAAACTGTATCCTTTTCCTGGTAAAATAGATACATTAATTCCGAGTTTTGTCGCCAATTGTGGACTCCAAGAACCTGTTGCTATAATTATTTCATCTGCTTTGTAATTTCCTTTTTTTGTAATCACTTCAGAAATAGAATTATTCGTTATTTTAAAATCGGTTACTTCTGAATTTGGAAGTAACTTAACGTTTAATTTTTCTAATTCTGATTTTAAAAAGGAAATCAATTTATTAGGAGAAAGATGAGAATCAGATTTATAATGAACTCCACCAATTGCGGTCGTTTCAACTCCTGTTTCCACATTTAGAAGTTCGCTTTTTGATAAAAAATCAACTTCTAATCCCATTTTTTGTGCTTCTTTTCCTTCATGGGATGTTTCTTCGCCTACCTTTTCAGATTTGTAAAGCATCAACAATCCTTTTTCTTCATACATAAAAGAAGAATCTTTTGCTGCCCAATCTTGGTATAATCCTTTACTGAATAATGATAAATCCCTCAGAACGGGCATTGATTTTTGAACGTGATCAGCTGTCGCAGTCTTGTAAAATTTTAGTCCCCATTTGAACAAATCCATGCTTAATCGAGGTTGAACATAAAACGGACTTTTGCTGTCAAACATCCATTTCAATCCTTGTGCCATCATTCCTGGTTGAGCAAAAGGAATTAAATGAGATGGTACAATCATACCCGCGTTTCCAAAAGAACAACCATCGTTCATATCTCCTTTATCGATAATTGTTACTTGATGTCCTTCTTTTGCTAAAAAATAAGCAGATGATAATCCTATGATTCCTCCACCGATGATGATACAATTTTTCATAATTTTTCTATTGTTGAGGCGTAAAATATTACGGCGTTATATGAATATCAATCTATATTTTGGGTTGATTGCGATACAACATTATAGTGGGTTGATTGCAATCAACCCCTACGGGGTAATATTTTATATTACCTGAAAACCAAACGCATACGGATCATTTTCATCAATAATAATTGTATTATATCCCGTAACCCTCGCCCAACCTTCAATACTTGGTACGATTGCTTTTTTTCCATCTAATGTCGTTTCTTCTTCGATACGTCCGATAAATTGCGAACCGATGATACTCTCATGAACGAATTCATCACCCTTTTTTAATTTACCTTTTGCATACCATTGCGCCATTCTTGCTGAAGTTCCTGTTCCACATGGAGAACGATCAATCGCTTTTTCACCGTAGAAAACAGCATTTCTAGCACTTGCTTTTGAAGAAATTGTTTTGCCTGTCCATAACAAATGACTTAAGCCATTAATAGTTGGATTTTCAGGATGTACAAAGGAATGCTTTTCATTAATTTGCTTTCTCAAAACTCTACTCCAACTAATCAATTGATCAGTGGTGTAATTTTGTATTCCTTTGAAATTTTCTTGAACATCAACAATTGCGTAAAAATTTCCACCATAAGCCACATCAACAGTTAACTTACCCAAATCTGGACAGTCAACTTCAATGTTTTCAGCTGCTAAATACGATTTTATATTTGTCAACCGAACTGAAGTAACTTTATTTCCTTCTTGTTCGTAGCTCACATGAACCAATCCTGCTGGAGTTTCCAAACGTAATTTTCCTGGAATTTTTGGAGTAACCAAACCTTCTTCGATCATGATAGTTACCGTTCCGATTGTTCCGTGTCCACACATTGGTAAACATCCACTCGTTTCGATGAATAAAACACCAACATCGTTTGCAGGATCACTTGGTGGATATAAAATACTTCCACTCATCATGTCATGTCCACGTGGTTCAAACATTAATCCTTTTCTAATCCAATCGAATTTTTGGAGAAAATGTTGACGCTTTTCACTCATGTTCGCTCCTTTTAAAAAAGGTCCACCACCCGAAACTACTCGAACGGGATTTCCACAAGTATGTGCGTCTATACAAGAAAAAGTTTTTCTAATCATGGATTATATTGCTTCGTTTGTAATTTTATTGTTAACCAATCTCATTATATTCAAAGGGTTATCATTTCTCAATTCTAACGGCAATAATTCCATTGGCCAGTTTTGAAAAGAGAATGGACGAATCCATCTTTTAATCGAATGAATTCCAACTGCAGTGAAACGACTATCAGAAGATGCAGGATAAGGACCACCATGAATCATAGATGG
>CANJKA010000043.1 GCA_947474675.1 Flavobacteriales bacterium | reverse complement strand
TTAGAAGATGCTGACCAATCCGCTAAAGAATAATAACTTTTACCTTCAGCTCTTTCATTTTCATCAAAATAAAGAATTTCGTTTTTATCATCTAATTGATATAAATAACTATAGTCTTTTCCTTCTTTATTTCTTTCTTGATAGGTTTTCCCATTAATAATGAATGGAGCACTTACATCATTTGGATTAATTCTAGCTTCAAATTCATCTAATAAAATGTCTTTTAAAGGCTCTAATTTGTCAAAATATTCATCCTTGTATTTATTCTCATCCTCTATATAATTCAATACATCTTTTGAATCTCTCTTATTCATCCAAAAATAATTATCGATTCGAGTATTTCCAAAATTGATCAGTTCTGTTCTTTCTTTTTTACAAGTTGGTCCTTTTTTCATGCGTGTTCTTTATTTGTTAAGCAACCTTTTTGATTGGTAGCAATATATCTTATGTAAATTCAGCTTTTTGCTATAAATTTAATATGTTTTATGATTAGTTTCATAACTTTTTAACGTTCTTTCTTAATTCTTGTTTAAATTTGTCTTAATATAGATATCTCAAATGAAAAAATTATATTCTTTTTTACTTAATACTTTGCCTCGTCCTTTATTGATTAGAATGAGTTATCCTTTTAAAAAAATAGCACCTATTTTATACAAAGGAAGCAATGTTGAATGTCCTGTTTGTGAAAAATCTTTTAGAAAGTTTTTATCTTACGGTTCTGATGCTGCTCATAGAGAAAATGTGCTTTGCCCTTTCGATTTAACACTTGAAAGACATAGACTTATGTGGCTATACCTAAAGGATCATTCTAACTTTTTGACTGCTATCAAATTAGAAGTTTTACACGTTGCTCCAGAACAATGCTTTCATAAACGATTTAAAGAGCAGTCCAATTTAAATTATCTGACTGGTGATCTAGTATCTCCATTAGCTGATATTCATTTTGATCTACATTCAATTCCATTAGAAGACAATAGATTCGATGTTGTTTTCTGTAATCATGTACTTGAACATGTTGATGACGCTTTGAAATGTATGAAAGAATTATATCGAGTTATGAAACCGGGTGGATTTGGAATCATGCAAGTTCCTCAAGATTTCTCAAGAGATGTGACATTTGAAGATCCTTCTATTGTTTCACCTGAAGATAGAGAGAAATTTTATTGGCAAAAAGATCATGTTCGTTTATTTGGAAAAGATTATCCAGATTGGTTAAGAAAAGCAGGGTTTGAAGTGGAAGAATTTATTCAGCAATCCAATTATAGCGAAAAATTAATCGAAAGATATAGATTACAATCGTTTGAGATTTTGTACATTGCACGAAAATTGTAACTCTTTACAACTATGAAAAATATTTTCACTTCTTTACTTTTTTTGCTTTTTATTATTCAATCTGCGAATTCTCAAAAACAAGTTTATCTTCATTTCGTTCCTAAAGTAGGTAATGTCACATTGGTTTCAGGCTAGGTTTATCAAGATCTTAATGGAACTGAAATGTCAATTGAATTCTTCAATTACTATTTATCAAATCTTCACCTGATTTATGATGGTTCACAAGATTTAGATCTATCAGATTCTGTTTATTTAGTAAAAATGACAGATTATACTTTGGATCTAGGAATTCAAAACTTAACATCAATTTCACAAATAAATTTTGGAGTAGGTGTTCCTCAAGCTTTGAATCATCTAGATATTTCAGCTTATGCAATCGGACACACTTTAAGTTATCAAGAACCAAGTATGCAATGGGGTTGGACTGCTGGATATGCACACATGATTGTAGATGGTCAAGGTGATAGCGATAACGACGGTGTTCCAAATTCAATGTTTCAATTGCATAATTTAGGAGATGTATCCTATCAAAATGTAACTTTACCTGTTATTGAAACTCAAACTTCAACTACTCAAATTGATATCTTCATAGCTTGTAATCTAGATGAGTGGATTCATGGAGCTAATCCAGGAACTGTTGGAGTAATCCATGGTAGTGGGAGTATCAATGTCGCAGTTATGAATAATGTTGAAACACGTTCTGTTTTTGTATCTCAAGCTGATGCTGGGATTAGTACTACTGAAAAACCAAATGGAAATTTAACGTCGTTCTCTTCTGAAAATAATGTAAAAGTAAATTGGTCTGAATTAAATAAAGCATCTTATTATTCTCTTGTAGACATTAATGGAAAAACTGTTCAATCAGATAAAATGTCTACTAAACAAGGGGAGGAGTTTTTTTATAATCTTTCAAACGGAACTTATATTTTTACGGCATATTCTGCAACTGGAGATAAATTAAATCAATTACGTTTCATTAAATAATGAATGTGGGCTAAAACACAGTATTATTTCTTTCTCGTTTTTATTTTCATTGCTTCATTTTTACTTTTTAAATGTAAGTCAATAGCGAGTGTTAATATTTTTTCTATTAAAGAAATTCCGTTTCCAGCTGATAATGAATTAACAAAAGATAAAATTGAATTAGGGCGTAAGTTGTTTTTTGACAAGCGATTATCCATCAATGAAACAGTTTCTTGTGCAACTTGTCACATTCCGCAATTTGCATTTTCAGATCAAAAAAATGTAAGTGAAGGTGTTTTAGGTCGAAAAACAGAAAGAAATTCGCCTTCAATTTTAAATTCGGCATTTTTAAAAACAGTGCTCTATGATGCATTTTTACCCACTTTAGAAATGCAAGTAATTGTTCCAATTCAAGAACATGTTGAAATGGACATGAGTATGCTTGAGTTAATAAAGAGATTGAAAGCAATTGAAGAATATCAGTTAGCAGCAAGAAAAATATTTAACCATGACTTTGATCCTTGGGTCTTAACTAGAAGTATTGCTTCATTTGAACGATCACTTATTTCTAATAATTCAAGATTTGATCAGTTCTATTATCAAAAAAATAAAAATGCATTAACAAAATCTGAAAAAGCAGGGTGGAAGCTATTTTCAGAAAAACTCTACTGTACTAAATGTCATCCTGCACCTTGTTTCACAACATTCCTACCTGATAAAAATGGAATTTTCAAAGAGGAAGACAAGGATAAAGGTAGGTTTCGAGTAACTGAAGATTCCTTAGACATTGGAAGTTTTAAAATTCCCTCGCTTAGAAATGTTGAATTGACATTTCCTTACATGCACAATGGAAGTTTAAATACAATTGAAGAAGTTATTGTTCATTATTCAAAAGGAGGAAAAGATAAGAACTATTCAAACCAAATTATTAGACCTTTTAAATTAAATTCTTCTGACATAAATAATCTAAAATTATTTTTATATTCGTTGACAGACACAAGTTACATGAAAGATTTTCATTAATTTGATCTTAGTTTTAAATTATTTTTTTTATTTTAAAATCTCTAATCCATTGATTAAACAGATGTTTTGGCATAGCGATTGGTATATTTCATTGATTCAGTATATTAATTTATACGAATATGTAAACTTTTTACGTTTAAATGTGTAACGAATTAAAAACAACTCGTTATTCTCTCGTAAAGTCTGCAAGCTTTATACAAAAAAACTAGAAAACTAAAACTCAAAAACCATGTCAGTAAACCCATTGTATCACAAATCCAACGCCAGGCTAGAAGAGGAGCTGAGTTGGATACAAAAGGCCCAGAAGGATCCTGAGTGCTTTGGCCCATTATACAAAGAGTACCATGAGCAGATCTTTAGATACATCTATCAACGGATGGACGATGAGGACTTGGCTTTTGATATTACCTCTCAAGTTTTTATGAAAGCTCTTAAAAATATCAATAAATATGAATACAGAGGTGTTCCTTTTGCTTCATGGTTATATAGAATTGCAAAAAGTGAATTATTCCAAGCTTTCAGAGACAAAAAGGCAGAAAGAACTGTAAACGTTGATAGTCTTCACCTTTTTGAAATTGCTGAAGAGTTAGAAGAGGATTCGAACGAATCAAATAAAAAACAAATGATGAAATGCTTAACACTTCTAAAAGAAAATGATATGCAATTGATCGAATTACGTTTTTTTGAGAAAAGAAGTTTTAAAGAAATTGGTGAGATTTTAGAATTGACTGAAAACAATGCTAAAGTAAAGACTTTTAGAGCAATAGAAAAATTAAAACAATTGTTTATCAATAAACAAAACAGGTTATGAAAAAGGTAAAAATAAATCTGGATCGTAAACCACTCAATAGTGGTTACATAGAATCGAAACAGAATTTTGATCAAGTTCTTGCTGGATTTAAACAGATAAAACCTCCGATTTGGAAAAATTCTTGGTTTTATGGGCCAGTTGGTGTCGCCTCCTTGGCATTAATAGTGTCATTAAGTATGTTAAATTCAAATAACGATATAAATGAAAATAAATCTACTTTAAATACATCTTCTGTTTTACCAGATGACACCGAGTGTATTCATCCTTTGTCGAAAAATGTTGATAAGAAATTTACTTCTTATGAAATTATACCTTCACAAGAACAAACCATTATACTTCCTTCAGGAACAAGTGTTACTATTCCAAAAGGTAGTCTGATGCCAAGTTCTCCTGATCAAAAGGTTGAAATTAAAATTAGAGAATTTACAGATCAAGCTAGTTCATTCAGCTCTGGTATACCAATGGATTATAAAACGAAGGATGCTTTTGAATCTGCTGGTATGATTGAAATAAGAGGCACTCAAGATGGAAAAGTGGTACCAATTTCTTCAAGTAAACCAATTGAAGTAAGTTTGGTACTTATCAAAGATGCTTCTAGTTTTGGTTTTTGGAAATTAGACGAAGAGAAAAAAGACTGGGTAACTCATCCTGCAACTTATTCTCAAACTGAAAATAATTTCAATACAGCTAATCCTACTCTTTCAAAAATTGAAATAAATAAACAAATTGTTAGTCTGGATTTAGCGATTTCTAAAGTTGATATTAGTTTAAATAAATTAGTTGAACCCAGTAAAGTGGATTATTTCTTACCGATTGAAGGAAATCAGCGATTTGATTTAGCATTTGATCAAAAAGAATTTCCTGAATTAGAAAAATTCAAAGGAATGGAATTTGAAGTTGTTTCTAAAAAAGCTTATGACAAATCATTTACTAAAAAAACATGGAGTAGTGTTGATTTAGTGAAAGAAAATGATTCATATTATGCTCTTTTTACTTCAAAAACAGATAAATTTAAAATCAATGTTCGTCCAGTTTTAAATGGAAAGAAAAAGGAAGAAGCTGAAACTACTTTTGATGCTTCACTGTTATTTTGTAAAAATAAAAAACAAGAATTAATTGAAGAAAAAAGAAGTCTTTTAGTAAAAAAAGAAGAACAACAAATTAAATTTGACGCATTATTAAAAAGTTTCAATAAAGAAGAAGCTGTTAAAAATGCTAATAAAATGGCAATTGACAACGAATTAAATACAGCTGATTTTTATGTTAATTCATTCGGTGTTTATAACTGTGATAATCCAAATCCATATCCAATTGCATTTAAAGAAGAACCAGTTTTTACTTATTCAGGTGGTAATTCGATTGAAATCGTCTCTGCATTTGTTTTTGACAAAAAGAAAGATACACGATTTTCTTTTGGAAAAGATGCGAAACATTCAATATCTCAACTTGGCTGCTATGAAGGAAACTCAAATACTTTAGTAGTAATTGATAGCTATGGGAGATTAGGATATATCTCATCTTTTGATAACAATTCTATCAAAGATGGGAAGTTAAAAGTAAATTTGATTGATAAAAGTGACGAAAACATTGACTTCCTTCAGAAAATTATAAATGGTAAAACTATTACTACTTAATTTATTTATTCCTTTTATAACATATTGTCAAGTTGATCATATTGTAATAAAAAAAGAAAAATCTACTTCCCTTTTTGCTAATATCTCAGGGTATTCAGAAGGTGAAATTCGCTATTCACTAATTTGTAGTGAAATTGAAGCGAATAATTTTTCAAATTATGAAGTCACCGAATTTAAAATTTCATTTGGAACGAAGGATTATATCGTATCCGGAAACCGAATTCCAGATACAATTTGTTTTGAAATAGCAAATTGCTGTATCAATAGTATGATATTTTTTACTAATATAATGGGAGTAAATAAAGATGATGAAAGTCTAATTTATTTATTACCTTTAAATTTAACTCTTGTTAAAAATGATTAGTAAAATATTATTCTTTGGATTTATCGTACTTTGTCAAATACCATTATTTGCACAAGAAACAGAAACGGTTGTCATAAAAAAAGCTACTTCTCTTTTATATCGAGGAGTATTAGCTGAAACAAAAACTTGGTATCTTTTAATTGATGAAAACGGAGATTACTTTTTAGCTAATTTAGACCGTCCAAATGACACTGTTTATGAATGGTTTACAAGATTTAAAAATAGTCAAAATATATATAAATCTCAATCTAATGGTAGTCCAACAGGTATGAATTCATACCCAACATTACATTTTAAAAAACAGAATGATACATCAGATATTTTGAATTTTTACTACGAAAAAACAGCTATTAACACTATAATTTTAACTTCAATTTCTGATGGAATAGTCTATTGCTTTCAACTAGAAATTCATTAACATCTAGAATGATTATTTTTAAATGATTAGTTTTCAACAATAGAATTTTATTTATTTGAAATTTCATGCATAAATTGTAGTTTTTTTTTATTATTTTCGTATTCAAGTGTAAATAGTTTCGACTAATTCAATAAATAAAGAATGAAAAATATTTTAATAATACTATTAATTTTTATTACTACTTCAATTGCTTTCTCTCAAAATGGGAGCTCAGGACTTAGTAGTTATTCCTTTAATAATAAAAAAACTTTTTCTCTTCCTAGACTAGTTATAGTAAAAGAAATTAGAAAACAATCATTTTCTAATCCATATTTGTATGGTATTCCTTATGAAGTTTTTGATGGTGGTTCAACTCGTTTTAACGGAAAAAGAAACTGGACTCTAAACAGAAAAGAAATCAGATTTGGATTTGGTGGAACTCAATTTTTAGGAGATTTAGGTGGTAAAGATCAAATTGGAACAGATTATAGATTAAAAGATTTAGATTGGGCTTCAACAAGTGTAAATGCTGAAATTGGATATAAATATAGATTTAAAAGACTTTTCGCTACTACTTCTTCTATTCATATTGGTATTTTAAAAGGGGATGATGCTTTAACTCAAGACCCCGTGAGAAATGCTAGGAATCTAAGTTTTCGTGCTCCTTTTATTGACGCTTCTCAACGATTAGATTTTATGTTTTACTTAAAAGAAAAGGTTGGAAAGAGATACAACATCAAAGGTTTACATGGTTTTAAAAATAGAAATGAACAAGCTTATATATTTTTAGGGGTTGGATTAATTGGTTTTATGCCTCAAGCTCAATATCAAGGAGGCTGGGTTAATTTAAGAAAACTAAGTACTGAAGGTCAAGGAATGGTAGGTGGCATAGCAAATAGATCTCCAATAACTGTAACAGTGCCTATGGGAATCGGATTTAGAATAGGTATTAGTAGAGAATGGAGAATAGGTGTGGAAGCATCTTACGTAAAAACTTTTTCAGATTATATCGACGATGTGCATGGAATATATTATGATAAAGATTTATTATATGCACAAAAAGGTCAAGTAGCTGCTGCTTTATCTGATAGAAGTGGTAACAATCAAGGATTTGCTGCTGGAATGCAAAGAGGAGATAAACAAAAAGATTCTTATTACTATGTAAATGTCATTTTAACAAGAAACGTTACTTATAGAAATTACACAAAAACACATAGACACTTAAAATTACAGAAAGGTAGATATAAGTTCTAATTTTCATAATTTATTTATAAATAAAACGAGGTGGCTGTTGTCACCTCGTTTTGCATTTATATCTTTGTGTAAAACATTTACTATGTATAAAATTATCAGAAATATTTTATTTTTATTTGATCCTGAAAAAGTCCATTATTTTACTGCTGCTGCTATTAGAGCTTTACTAAAAATACCAGGAATGAAATCTATTTGGAACAAACTTTACACTGTTAAGGATACTAGATTACATAAGACCGTATTTGGGATTACCTTTGAAAATCCAGTAGGGCTAGCTGCTGGATTTGATAAGAATGCTACAATGTACAACGATTTAGCTTATTGTGGATTTGGCTTTATTGAAATCGGTACTGTAACACCTAAAGGTCAACCTGGAAATGATAAACCTCGTTTATTCAGATTAAAAGAAGATCAAGGAATTATCAATAGAATGGGATTTAATAATGATGGAGTAGAAATTGCTGTCGAAAATCTTAAAAATAAAAAAACTAAAATCATTATTGGAGGAAATATTGGTAAAAACAAAATCACTCCTAACGAAAACGCTACAGATGATTACGTATCTGCATTTAATCAACTTTTTGATTATGTTGATTATTTTGTCGTAAATGTTTCCTCACCAAACACTCCTAATTTAAGAGAACTTCAAGAAAAAGAACCATTAAAACAACTTTTACTTGAAATAAAAAAACATAATGCATTAAAATCAAACCCAAAACCAATACTTCTTAAAATTGCACCAGATTTAACTAACGAGCAATTAGATGATATTATTGAGATTGTTGATGACATTAAACTTGACGGTATAATAGCAACAAACACTACTATTTCAAGAGAAAATTTACCGAACACTTCTTCTAAAAAAATTGAAGCAATAGGTCCAGGCGGTCTATCTGGAAAACCAGTTAAAAATAGGTCTACAGAAGTAATCCGATACCTTTCACAAAAATCCAATAAATCTTTTCCTATCATTGGAGTAGGAGGGATCCATTCAGCTGAAGATGCAATCGAAAAATTGAATGCAGGTGCTGATTTGATTCAATTATACACTGGTTTTATATATGAAGGTCCTGCATTAATCAAGAAGATTAATAAAGCAATTTTAAAAAATAGCTAAAAATATAAATTATGTCCGAAGTTAAAATTATTGAATGTCCAAGAGACGCAATGCAAGGTTTACATGATTTTATTCCTACACAAATTAAAACGAACTACATCAATTCATTAATCAAATGTAATTTTGATACAATTGACTTTGGAAGTTTTGTTTCCCCTCAAGCTATACCTCAATTAAAAGATACTGCTGAAGTTTTAAAGAATTTAGAATTAACAAATACGACTAAATTACTCGCCATAGTTGCAAATGAAAGAGGTGCGTCAGATGCTTGTAATTTTGAAGAAATTAATTATCTAGGATACCCATTTTCTATTTCAGAATCGTTTCAACAAAGAAATACAAATTCTTCTATTTCAGAATCACTAAAAAGGGTGGAAGCAATTCAAAAATTAACAATTACCAATAACAAGGAGCTGGTTTTATACTTATCGATGGGATTTGGAAATCCTTATGGAGACGAATGGAATTCAGACATTGTCATCAAATGGAGTGAACTATTATACTCCAAATTAGATATTAAAATTCAAGCATTATCTGACACAATTGGAATCGCAAACACTGAATCGATCGATTACTTATTTAAAGCATTAATTCCATCTTTACCAAATGTGGAATTTGGAGCTCATTTACACACTATACCCGAAAACGCTAAAAAAATTATTGAATCAGCATATAAAGCTGGATGTCGACGTTTTGATGGAGCAATAAAAGGTTTTGGAGGTTGTCCTATGGCATCGGATGATTTAACAGGAAATATGCCTACTGAAACTATGTTGGATTGGTTTAATGAAAACAAAATCATTACAAATGTAATTCCAGAAAATTTTAACACCTCATTAAATTTAGCTTTAACCGTTTTTCCAAGCTAATTTTTAATGTAACTTTATTTAAATTTATTATTATAATAATCAATAATTGCAAATCTAAAATGAAATATTTTTTAATTTTAACAGTAAGTTTATCTCTTATTGGTTGTTCTTCTGGAAACAATGATGATGCTGAAAAAACGAAAGTAAATAATGAATCAATCAATGGAAATAAATCAAAAATAACAAATATTGAAACGTTATTCGATTCTAAAACATTTGATGATTCTAAAAAAGTTGAGTTATTAAAAGAACTACAAGTTTGTAACCCCGACAATAAAGTGACGGGAGATTACATGAACCCAACTTGTTCACCTGATTTTTTCAATTTAATGCCTTTTATTGAAAACGTATCAATTCAAAATGCTTTTATGGTTCAAATAAAAGCGAAAACAAACGGATTTCCGTTAAGAAGATTACTAATTTTTATTCGAGAAACAGAAGGCTTGGTTAAAGTAAATGGGTTTGTTGCAAATTTGATTGGCGTACAAAAATCCCCTTCCAAACACGATGATTTATTATTAAGATTTAGTGATGAAGATCAGGGTCAAAATGTATATTATAATTGCTTATTCACCTGGAATGGCACTACCTATAAATACAAGTCGGCAGAAGCTATTTACGGCTCAAATTGGGGTGGCCCTGTTAAAGCTGAATTAAAAGATTCTATCTCTAAAGAAGTTGAAAAAGACATCATTAAAAACAAAATGATTTTTTAATTAGATTCTTATTTTTTAGAAAATTTTCGAACTTCTTTATACGAACCAGATTCTATTTCAGCATAATAAATACCGGAAGTTAAATTAGAAACATCTATAACATTGGTTTTTGTTTCAATTAAAACTTGACCCGAAGTGCTTAAAATTCGAATGTTAGAAAATCCTATTTCAGATTGAAAATTTAATAAATCATTTACTGGATTTGGATAAATCGAAAATTCGATTTCGCTAATTTTATCAATTGAAGCTGGATCTTCTTTTACAATTTGAATTGAATCCATATATAATTTAAACCCATTATTTGTGGTATTAACAAAAGCAATATAAATATTTTGACCTAAAAACTGGGCAGAATCTAAATGCGTAGATCTTAATGTCCATTCAAAATTTTCACTGTTAACATCTCCAATTAAATGAGTAAAATCCGACACCAACTTCCCTGTTGTTGATAGATAAACCTTATAACTATCTGGAAAAGAAGCATCGTGTGACTTAGCTTTCCATGACAAACTATTTCCATAATTACCTAAAGTAATTTGAGGGGAAATTAACCAATCATTTGAAGTTCCAATAGGGGAGAAGTAAGACGTAGAAGACACAACTGAATCATAATTATTATCAGGATCACCAATAACAATCCAACCATTAGTATAATTTGGATCAACGGGTGAAAAAGGATTGTTATTAATAATTTCCCAATCTATAGGAATACCTGATTGAAAATCTTCATCTAAAATTGTGACTTGACTATTAATAGAAGAGCAAGTGATGATTAATAAAAATGATATAAAAAGTCTATTCATAAAGCAAAAATAGGGATTTAGCTTGATTAATTCGCTAATCCAATTAGTATTTCTTTGTATTCTTGGTAAAAGAGATCAAACTTAATCAATCTTTCTGCTAAAAATTTATAAATTTGAAGTTTATGCTCAGATTTATAATAATTTAACGATTTATTTTCCCAATAGATACGGGAAATATAATGATTATTTAAATAGTGATAATTTTCCAACCAAATAGGTTTTTCGACTGTTATATCTTCCATCACCAATTTTAACTCAGTCATTTGTTCCCAAAGTATTGATCTAATTTCATCATCCTTGTGTTGAATATCAAAACAAATTTTAGCCCCTTTTGAATCAACTTCAAGTCGGATAAATATAGTTTTAACATCTGAAGGATAATTTACCCAATTAATTCGACGACCATTTGATGAACGATAATTTGACATATAATCCTGAAAACCATTCCAAAAATCATGGTTTATTTGACGAGCTTCTTCTTTTGAAAACATGTATAATGAAATTTCTTAAAACGGCTTAAGTTTTTAAAATAAACTTTTCACAAAGATACAATTTAGTATTTTTAAATTTAATACTTTATAAAATTATTTTTAAATGACTATAAATAAAATATTTAGATATTAATATTTAAACTTAAAGTTTAAATGAAACACTTAATTTCCTAATCATTTCTATTTAACATAATATAATCAAGCATACTTGAATTTAAACAACCTAAGCTGTAAATATTCTAATAATTTAATTTCTAGACGAGTTAAATATTCAAGAAAAAATATTATTTTATATAAACAAGATTTACATTTGAATAATTCAAATCATTAAGGTTAATTTTTAATATTTTGTCGAAAGAGTAATTAATCTTAACATTTATTTTTTTATAATTTACTTGTAAAAATGTTTCAATTTTTTTTTCTGTAATATTTTCAATTTACCTTGCTAGTTACATTTTAATATATTAAAAGATTTTAAATTACATAAAGCTGTTTTTAGGATATATTTCTTATATAAAGTTAAGCTCAATGAATTTGAATTTAGATTACATAATTTAATTTGTTTACTGCAACAAAAGATCATTACTCTATGTTATCTTATAAAGTATTTAATACATTTGTCTTATAATTAATATTATGTTAAATAGGATATATCTATCTAAAAAAGCCAATACGTAAATGTATTGGCTTTATACTATATCTATCTTAATTCTTATTCTTCTTCCTCGGTTGTACTTTCTTCTGAAGTTTCTTCAGTTATAGCTTCAACGACAGGTTTAGCTTTGGGTTTATCTTGTTTTACTTCAATAGCATTTAAACCTTTAGGACCTTTTTCAGTTCTAAAAAGAACTTTATTTCCTTCTTTAATTTCTTCTAAATGTCCATTAATGTGAGTAAAAATACTTTCTTGAGAATCCTGACATTTAATAAATCCGTATCCTTTGGAAGAATCGAAAAAAGTAACAGTTCCTGATCTTAATCCATCATTTTCGTCTGCTTCTTCACGAGTTGGAACACCCAATGCAATGTTTTCAGCAATAACTTTCTTTTTCTTTAATGGATCTGGAGGAGTTGATGATAAATTCCCATTTTCATCAACATACATAAGCATGTCTTCAAAAGCACTTGAACCAGGATTAGCCTTTCTTTCTTCTTTTAATTTGGCCTTATCTTCTTTCTTTTTTTTCTTTTTGTTTTCTTTTTCCTTTTTGTTCCAAGTTTCTTGAGATTTTCCCATGCTTTTTGATATGTATTAAATTATTAAAAAAATGGTAATTCTCAATTCTAAAGGAATGTCTATTAAAAGAGTTTTATTTGAAATCAATCTACCAAAGTGCAAATATACGTAAAAGTTACCTATTTAGTAGCATAATCTACAATTTGTTATATTCTAATTAAAGAAGTCCCAAGTTACACCAAGCCTTATGAAGTTCTTCTGAATTGGAAAACCTTCTACTATTTGATTTCTTTTATCGTTCCAGAAATATCCAATATTTTCCATTCTTGCATACATCCTAAAATCACCTAAAGTAAATCCGAAAAAAGCACTTAAATTAGTCATTTGTACAAATTGTTTACTCGTGTTTTCAATTGAAAATACATCTATTGTATAGTTGTAAGCCATTAGATTGTAAGATGATACCCAAGAAAAATCTGTCCCCAAAATACATTCAAACTTCTTTGCTTTAAATATTTTTTTCTTGATAAATATCCTTGAATTTATTGTAGTTTTAGGAATATAATTGAAATTACTAGTCGGTATATTTATACATAATCTTGGTTGAATTGTCAGTATCCCGAATTTCAGTGATCCAGAAAGTAATAGCGAATTAATAATGATTGTATTTAAAGTATCATTTCTCCAGGTATTATTTATGAAAAAATAATTATTATTCAATAATGTATTAGATAAGGATACTTGTACATTGAAAGAATTTGAAAAATCATATCTCCCAGTAACTTCTGAATAAAATCGATTTTGTAATTGATAATTAATTAATTTATAATCGTATTTGTTCGAATAATAAAATCTCTGAAATTGATCTGGCCATTTTCGCTCAACACAAAGTGTCCCTATCAATTTTACTTTAGATAATGTCACTAAAAGATTACTACTGTTGGACCATTCTCTCCCTGCTCCTATTAAATTGAAATAGAAATTATTTTTAATTTTACTGCCTCTAAATTTAATTTCTAAAGCAGATGTTAAATTCACTTCAGTAGTGTCTATATGATTTCCGAGATTTTGATAGTCCCAGTATCTGTGCTGTAATAAAACATCTAAAAACAAAGTTTTAGTCTTTGTATAAACTCCTAAGCTGTTTCTGACACTTGCTAATCGATATTGATCTCTTGTTTTAAATTGATTAATGTTAAACACTGATAAAATATCAGTTTCAGTATATTCTCGACTTGTAATTTCATATTGATTTTTTGAAATAAAACCAAGAGATTTCATAGAATCATTTAAAACATTAAAGCAATTCGTCAATTTAATATTAGCTGATTTAATTATTTGTTTTGCATCCTTTTTCAAGACAGGTAACGATTCGGTCCCTTGACTATCGATGAATTCGTCACTTGTAATTCCTCCATTTAAAGAAATCGTCTTATTAATGTAATTACTTTCAAAAAGCATTGAATGAAACACCCCATTTTTTCTTAAAGAAACAGAAACAATATTATCCGAGTATTTTGAATTTCGTAAAAAACTTGCAGTACCGTTTTTAATCCCTGAACTATTTCTTAATCCTTCTATGTTTAATAGTATATTTTTTGAAATCGCTTGTTGAAAATCATAATGTAAAAACTGGATTCCTTTCGCTCCAAAAGAATAGGAAAAACCTAAATGTGGAGTTCCAGAAAAAACAAGTGGCTTAAATAATGTATTATTTTTAAAACCTTGAAGACCTGGATGAGAAAACAAAAAAGATGAAGAGATACTTTTATTTTGATTATTCAAAACTCCTCCTGAGAAAGTAGAAACAGAATTGCAAAAAGTCATATCCAAAGAATCAAGCCCCTTCCCTCCTGTTCTATGTTCATATTTTATCGTGTCGCTTTCTGAAAACAATTGATTCACTTGACTAATCAAGAAATTAGGAAGAATCAATAAAATTAATAAAATTTGACGCATTAAAATGTTGTTTACTTAATAAATGTACTTGAATTACAAAATGTAAAGATACAAAAAAAGGGGCAAATGCCCCTTCAATATTATATAGTTCAAAAATTACATTTTGTTAATTAAAACTTGTAATCCTGATTTTAAATTTGCAGCTTTATTAGCGTGAATAACTTTAGTTTTAGCTAATTTGTCAATCATTCTAATAACTGTAGGGAACATAGTTTCCGCTTCAGCTTTTGTCTCAGTAACACGAATCTTACGTAATGCGTTACGAGTTGTTTTATGTTGATATTTATTACGAAGTCTTTTAACATCGTTAGATCTTATTCTCTTTTTTGCAGATTTATGATTCGCCATCTTCTTTATTTTTTATTTAAAATAGAACTAAAAGTTCTTGTAGCCCATAGGAGAATCGAACTCCTGTTACCAGGATGAAAACCTGGCGTCCTAACCACTAGACGAATGGGCCAAATATCAATATTAACTCTCCTAAAGTTTTGTAGCCCATAGGAGAATCGAACTCCTATTTTACGGATGAAAACCGCATGTCCTAACCGTTAGACGAATGGGCCAAAAAAAATGTGTCTATCCATTTATTTCGGAGTGCAAATATAAGTTGAAATTCTCTAATTACAAACTTATTTCACATTTTTTTTTAAAAAAAATCAATTTCAATATGCTTTTGCAATTACAACTCTGTACTTTGAAGGCTTACCAGTAACCATGCAAAACCCATCTTCTTCAACTGAATCTAATGGAATACAGCGTATTGTAGCTTTCGTTTCTTCTTTTATTTTCTCTTCTGTCTCAATCGTTCCGTCCCAATGAACTAAAAAGAATCCTCCTTTTTTTTCTAATTGTTCTTTAAAATCTTCGTAGGTATCAACTTTATGCATGTTCTCAGAACGAAATTTACTAGCTCGCTCTAAAAGATTATCTTGAATATCTCCTAATAATTCTTCAATATATTCATCCAGTCCATCAAAATCTACTACTGACTTCTCTTTCGTGTCACGTCGAACTAACTCAACTTTTCCATTTTCTAAATCTCTTGGTCCAATTGCAATTCTTACGGGGACACCTTTTGTTTCATATTCGGCAAACTTCCATCCTGGCCTTCTATTGATGTCGTCATCAAATTTAAACGAAATATTCATCGCTTTTAATTGACTTGTTAATTCAAAAACCTTAGCTGTTATTAATTCTAATTCTTCGTCTGTTTTGTGAATTGGGATTATAACAACTTGAATAGGTGCTAAAGCTGGAGGTAAAACAAGTCCTTCATCATCTGAATGAGTCATAACTAATGCGCCCATTAAACGTGTAGAAACTCCCCATGAAGTAGCCCAAACGTGTTCAAGTTTACCTTCTTTATCTGCAAATTTCACATCAAATGCTTTCGCGAAATTTTGACCTAAAAAATGAGACGTACCAGCCTGTAAAGCTTTCCCATCTTGCATCATTGATTCTATGCAATAAGTATCATCTGCTCCTGCAAATCGTTCACTTTCGGTTTTCTTTCCTCTAATTACTGGCATAGCCATGAATTGTTCTGCAAATTCTGTGTAAACATCTAGCATTAATTCAGCTTCAGAAATCGCTTCTGACTCAGTAGCATGAGCTGTGTGACCTTCTTGCCATAAAAACTCAGATGTTCTTAGAAATAAACGAGTACGCATTTCCCATCTTACCACGTTAGCCCATTGATTAATTAAAATAGGTAAATCTCTATACGATTGGATCCATCCTTTATAAGTACTCCAAATAATTGCCTCACTTGTTGGACGAACAATTAACTCTTCT
Source organism: Flavobacteriales bacterium (assembly GCA_947474675.1). Classification (GTDB taxonomy): domain Bacteria; phylum Bacteroidota; class Bacteroidia; order Flavobacteriales_D; family Crocinitomicaceae; genus CAIUKX01. The sequence goes on along the minus strand of CANJKA010000043.1, from coordinate 10,691 downwards.
GTTAATTTCGCATCTGGATCAACAATTAATTTTGTTTTATCATTAGGATCTGTCTTTAATCGATAATGCGTCACAACTGCACATTCTTTAGCGAATCCTTCGGCATTTTTTTCTTCTGCTTCAAAAAGACTTTTAGGAACAAATAATGGGAAATATGCATTTTGATGCCCGGTTTCTTTGAACATTTTATCTAATTGAGACTGTATTTTTTCCCAAATCGCATAACCGTATGGTTTAATTACCATACAACCTCTAACTCCTGAATTCTCAGCTAAGCCAGCTCTTTCTACAAGATCATTATACCATTTTGAATAATCTTCTGCTCTTGTCGTGTATTTTTGTGCCATCTTTATATTTTAAAACATCAAGTATTTTTAACTTGAAAACGTTTACAAAGGTAGAAAAATAAGAGGAAATAGAAAGTATGAATCTAGGAAGGATTTAATAAAAAATAATAGCCCAAAAAAAAGGTGAGAAAACTCACCTTTTAAAAATTAAATTTAGAGCTTTTAAACCATTAATTTATTCAATTTTAATTCTTCTTTTATAGCTAATGAAAAAGAGATTTTTTTAATCTTACTATCCACCCAGGCGGTTATATTGATATATTCTAATAATACGCCTTCGTTTTTATCAGTCATTAAATAATTTAATTCATTTTTAAGCTGATTTAATATAACAATTTTCTCGTTATTTAAATTTGTTTTAGCTAATTTTTTTATATGCTTTATACATACTGCTTCTGCTTCAAAATCACGCTCTTGTTTATTTAAAAAACGATTTGTTGATTTAATCACGTATTCTAAAAAGTCATAATTCTCAAGTTCAAAATGTAAAACAAGATTAAATAAACGTAAGAAACTATATATATCTTGACGTAAATTCTGTTCATTATCATTTAAAACAATATTGACATAAGATAAAGCCTTTTTGTAATTACCAATTCCAAAATAACTGTACGCTTTTTTATAAGTCAAAACAACTTCTTGCTCTTTATTTACTTTTTCACCAAAGAAAAGTTGTAATTCTTCAATTTTAGGGATAAGATCAACACTTTTCTGAAACTCTCCCATCGCATGAAGCAATGTCAATTCTTGTGCATAAGAACTTGTAAATAATCGAACTTGAATATCCATAGAATTCCCGCCCTTTTTACTTTCAATTGCACGAATGTCATCAATCATTTTTTGTGCATTTTCAAACTGTTTCCCATCAATATAACATCTAAGTAAATGTGCCAATGTCATAACATAACGTTGAGCTGAATCTTCTTTTATCTTTGGACTGTTGTCAAGAATCTCCCTTGTTCTATTGAAAAACTGATAACTGTCAGAATAATTCCTGTTAGTTGCAGCACATAAACCTTTAATATAATAACACATTGAGGCAGCTCTTGTAGAAATAGCCGTATTCTTCCCCTTGATTAAATGATAATCGGCAATATCTTCAACTACCTGTCTTTCTGATTCGTTTCTTGTAAACCCACCGCTTCTAAACACTAAATTAATTTTAGAATAAATCACTTGATATTCGGCAAGATTTCTCAATTTAGCGATTACCAATTCCTCTTCTTCAACTAAATCATCCAGATTTGTAGTAAATTCTCCTGCTTCATAAGCTTCTTCTAGAAGTTTCTTTTCCCATGAGATTAATTCAAACCAATAATAAAATTTTTCGTATTCTTTCGCAATTTCTTTTGCTCTAGAAACAAATTTTTCGCATTCCTTATATAGTGCTTTGTTGTAAAGTATTTCTATGTTCTTCATTTCTTGCTTTAACAAGCTAATAACTGATTGTTCAGAATAAAAGGAACGAAGACTTTTTAGAATAAGTTTGTATAAATGATTTTTCTCGGAAGGTAAATGTTTAATAAATGTTTCTTTTGCAAAAACTTCTTTTATCGCATCTTCATCATACTCATCTTGCTTTTCAATATGATCAAATATTTTAAGGTAATTTTTATCTCCGGACTGTAGTGATGAAGAAAGTTTAAAAAATCTTTTCTCGGATTTTGTAAGTGATTTGATCAATTTAAAAAGTTCCGTTGAAGGTTTCATAATTATATAGTTTTATAGCTCAAATCAAATATATATTAAAAATATGATATTTACTATTTAAATGCTAAAGTTTTTTTTTAAGTGTACAGTATAATGATTTAACGGTAAAACTGATATTTCTCTAGTATTCCTATGACTATAAATTTATTTATTTATTATAAAACATTAAATAACCATTTTGTTAATATTTAACTTATCTCAAAGCGATTACTTTTCCTTTTTCTATAAGTTCATCTGGAAGTGTTATTTGGTTTATCCTCATTAATGATTCTAATTTTACGGCCTCTAGCTGAGATATCTGTCTTAGAGAAAGTGTAGTTGTTGTTGTTTTAATTGTTTTTTCTTTGGATAGTGAACGTCTTCTTTTGGGTTGTAAAAAAACAATATCTCCTACTTCTAACACGTCTTTTTTATCCTCAAAATCATTGTATCTATATAATTGCCATAAACCTAAATCAAATTCTTTCGAAATTTTATAAAATGTATCTCCCTTTTTTACAACTATGTATTTAACTTTGTTTAAATGAACTAAAACTGTGTGAGAATTCATTAAAGTTGAAATTGCCAATTCAGAATTCATTTTAGGAGTCGAATTCCCTTTCTGATCGAATTCATAAAGTTTTAAACTTTCAATAATTTCAATCAATAATTCTGGATATTTTGGATTAGTTGCATAACCGGCATTTTTCAATTCATTTGCCCAACCTTTATAATCCATCTGATCCAAAAGAAATAGTTTTGAATACCTTGTTTTACTTGAAAGAAATTTACTATGATCAAAATACGAATCTTCTGCATTTTCATACACCCTAAAACATTCATTATCAGAATCATCATTCATATACATCTTCTCTCCTTTCCAATCTGAACATTTTATTCCAAAATGATTTTTCCCTTTAATGGCTAAATCTGAATTCCCGTTAGCACTTTCTAAGATACCTTGAGCTAAAGTTATACTTGCTGGAATTTTTGAGCTAATCATTTGAGAAATAGCTATTTGTTTCCAAGTATTGACATACTCTTCCTTAGATATTTTTTTATCTATTAAAGCTGAAACATAAAAGGATCCAAAAAGACTGAAAATTAAAAGAAAAGATTTCATGATGCTTATTTTTTGAATTTATTTAAAATACGATTATAATTGATTTTAGTTACAGAATTAAATTTCAAAACTTCTTAAAATGAGTATATTTGTCAATTAATTAAATAACGAAATAAATCCTTACCAATGAAATTCAAATCCTTCTTAATTACGATTCTATTATTAGTAATAAGTCAAACTGTTTTTTCTCAAACAGATTCATTAATAACAGAAAAAAAAATAGTGCTTATTAAAATGTATGAAGGAGAACCTATTATTGGTGAAATATTAAGTGATGATGGTAGAGAAATTTTAGTTTTAACACAAACAAAAGGAAAAATTTATATATCAAAAAGTCTAATTAAAGAAATTTCTGAAATAAAGGACATGAAATCATCAAATGATACAGAATATTCTCCTGAAGGACCTTTTACTACTCGTTATGCCTTCACTACAAACGCCCTTCCAATTAAAAAGAATGTAAACTATGCAATGGTTAATCTCTTTGGACCTGAGGTACATTTTGCAGTTACTAATAATCTTTCTTTAGGAATTATGACGACTTGGATTGGAAACCCGGCTGTAATTTCCGCAAAATATACATTCAAAACTAAATACGAGAAAATTAATTTAGCCTTAGGAAGCTTAACTGGAGGAACATTATATAATTTTTTTAATAGTGGTGGTTTGGGTTCATTAAATTGGTTAACCATTACACAAGGTACTAGAATTAATAATATTAGTTTTTCAGCTGGCTACTTATATACAAACACTTTTAAAAGTAAGAACAACGTTAGAACAGGTCCTATGATGTCAATAGCTGGAATTATTAAAATAGGGAAAAAGTCAAGTTTATACTTTGACTCAATGCTTTCTTTCACTCAAAAGGATGTAACAAATACTTACTACAATTACTATAACGGAACATCTATTATTTCAGCTTATAGAGCTCAAAATATTTCATTTTTTATTATGCCTGGTTTTAGATATCAGCAATCAGAAAATAAGGCTTTTCAATTTTCATTTGCAGGAGTGATGAATTTTAAAAGATATGAAGGTGGTGGTTCTTTTAATCAACAAAATTCATTTCCAATACCAATGTGCTCTTGGTTCTATAAATTATAATTTACTTATAATCAAAACATTAATTTTAAAATAATTCAGAATACCTAAAAGGGTTGCCTATTTTCACAAGCAACCCTTTTAAGATTCATGTAGTAGTAGTAGTAGTAGTAGTAGTAGTAGTAGTGAATGTTTTAATAGTATATATTTAACTTTATTTATTATCTATCTTTAATATACTTAAATATAGATATAATTAAATGATTGTCAATAGCTGAATGAATATTTCACAAGTATAAACTACCAAATTAGGTTTTACCACTATTCTTTATCTATTTTCAGATTAAGAAATCTAATTTAAAAGATTAATTCACCTGATAAAAACACACCGAAAACACTGAATAACAAAGATATAAATAATTGATTTTACTTAGTTATACGCTATTTATTTTTTCAAAAAAAAACTTTTTTAAAAAAAATAACAGAGTTTTAACAAAAAAAAAAGATTTAACTTTTATCTTTACTAAAAAAATCGTTAAAACTCCTATTATCAATGAAAATAATTTACCTCTTCAGTCTTTTTATATTTTACTCCTTTTTATCAAATGCAATTAATGTTGTTGATTTAACGTTAAAAATTGATTCCTCAAATTTCAGAATAACAAATTCTTTTTCGATCGAAGTTAATTTAATAGGAAAGCATGGTTCTAACTTATTATTAACAAAGGAATACCCCGATCTTAGATGGGACAGAATTACAGTAAAGGGAGCTCATATATTTAACTTAAAAAATGGTATTGTTCTTTTTCATCAATCAATGATTTCCGAATTAAATAATAAAATTTCTTTTGAAGTATATTATAAAGATTCTCTTTTTTACACTGAAGAAATTAAACTCCCTTATGTGAAATCTATACTCATTAAAAATGAAAAAATAGAATTAAATGAAAGAACTGATTTAAATTACTCTCTAGTATTTGATAATGGTCAAAAAGTCCCTAGAAATGAAAGTCTTTTCAATATTAATAATATGCGAAATAATTCAGAGATAAATTATTTACGATTTGCAAATGGTGAAATTTATATAAATTCAGATAAACCGTTGCCTTCAGATTCAATTGAATTAATCTTCAATAATGACTTAACAAATAAGCTTATAGGCTCAAAATATATTGATATAGAATACAAAAGCAGATGTCTATTTCGATTTAATGGCTCAAATGGAACAAATGGAATTCAAGGCGTTTCGAGTAATGTTATATCGGGAAGTGGTGATAGCGGAACAAGCGGAGGCAGTGGATACAATGGACAAAACGTAAAAGTTTTTTTAAAAATAAGTAACTATGAAAATAAAAAATTTATTTATATAATAGCTGTAGCTCAAGATGGGCAAATAGAAAAAGATTGGATAATTTGTGACTCAAATTCTCATATAACAATTGAATCAATAGGTGGAACTGGTGGCAGAGGTGGTAACGGTGGAAATGGAGGTCCAAGTTCATCTGAATCTACTTACGGCGGTAATGGTGGAAATGGAGGAACAGGCGGTAATGGTGGTAACGGTGGTAGTGTTACTTTATACATTCAAACTGGTGATGAAGAAATAGTTAACTATTTGACCATAGACAATCATGGCGGAGCTGAAGGTAGTGGCGGTGCAGGAGGAGGAAAAAGAAGAGGCGTAAATTCTACAATTTTAGGAATGGTTTTCGACACTCATGGAGGAAACACTGGACATTTAGGTTCTTTAGGATTAAGAGGGAATGATGGTTTTGAAAAATCAGTTAATATTATCACTTCTGAAGAATGGGGAAAATTGTTGAAATGAAATGAAAAGTTTAATAAAAAGCAACTAATAAAATTCTTAATTTCACTTTAATTACTAAAGCAAATTTTTATTTTAATTAAAGAATTGTCTAGTCACTAATAAAGGAGGAATAAGTTGAAAACAAACACGCTAAAATACATATTATTGCTTTCGATAATCTCATTTATGGGTATTGTAGCTTGCGAGCATTCATCAGGTAAAACCTCTCAAAAAATCAATCAAAAAAATGATCAAAAAAATGATCCTATTAATCTTTTAAAAACACCTCTTCAAGAAATTGATAGCCAAGAATCCTTTTCATTATCACAAGTTAAAGTTTTAACGCTCGGTAGTTTTCACGATGAAGAAGTATGGGAAAATGCTGAAAAAGAAAAATGGTTTGGTATTTTCAGAAGTTCTAAAGAACAGTATCTTTCTGAAATCATAGTGAACATTTCAAGAATATTTGATCCAATTACTGACCAAGACAGTCTTAATAATAAAACCGGATGGTTAGTTGAGTCGATTAATAAAGATGACTGTGTTGCTTTAATCGCAGGGCTCCCATTTTTAAATAATCATAAAATTGAAGAGAAAATACTTTCTAAAAACGAGATATTACCAAATGATGAACTAAAATTCAACTATTTAGGAATAGATTATAAATTATTTGCAACAGGTGAAATAACTAAAGATTCATTAGATCCTAGTTTTTACGAAATTCATAATTATAAATTGTTTTTAAAATCAACCAAAAATGGGAAAGAAATTACTGATAAATTGGTTGAAACTTTAAATTTTGATGACGCAATGATTAATATTCTTTTTGCTGGTGACATTGATAATGATGGAATACTTGATTTAATAATTGATACTTCTAGACATTACAATAAAACTGAACCAACAATATATTTATCAAAACCTTCAAATTCTTCAAAATTATTAAAAATAGTTGGTAGACATTCTACTGTAGGATGTTAAACTCGATATCCAATAGGTTTAAAAAGTTTCTTTACCTTTGACGAAAAAACAACATGATAAAAGAAAATTTTCGTATCGTTTTCATGGGCACACCTGAATTTGCAGTAACTATCTTAAACGATATACTTGATAATAAATTCAATGTAGTAGGTGTAATAACAGCACCAGACAAACCTGCAGGTCGTGGTCAAAAACTTTCTCAAAGTGACGTTAAAAAATATGCTTTTGAAAAAGAGTTAAATATTCTTCAACCAACCAATCTTAAAGATCCCGTATTTATTCAAGAACTTCATGACTTAAAAGCAGATTTATTTGTCGTTGTTGCTTTTAGGATGTTACCGGAAATTGTTTGGGCAATGCCACCAAAAGGAACTATAAATCTTCACGCTTCAATTTTGCCAAACTACAGAGGTGCAGCCCCAATTAACTGGGCAGTCATGAATGGAGAAATCAAAACTGGAGTTACTACTTTCTTTATTGAAAAAGAAATTGATACCGGAAAAATAATTGATAGAGCCTATGTTGATATAGATGAAAATGAAACAGTTGGAGAACTGCATGATCGATTAATGATGTTAGGAGCAAAAGTTGCCAGTGAAACGATTGAAAAAATTAGAGTTGGAGACGTTAAAGGCATTCCGCAGCTTGATTTAATGGAAGGTGAATTAAAATCTGCTCCAAAAATATTTAAACCAACTTGCCAAATTGATTGGTCAAAACCAGTCGAAGAAGTTCACAATTTTTGTAGAGGACTTTCCCCCTATCCTACTGCTTGGACCATGTTTACGAATGATTTAAAACAAGAAGTCAAATCTTTTAAAATATTTAAAACTGAAAAAACGGACATAAATGTAGACTCATCAAGTAAATTAAAAGCAACAAAAGAAGGTATTTTAATTCCATGTAAAGATTTTTATTTACTTGTTACCGAATTACAACCTGAAGGAAAAAGAAGAATGAATTTCAAAGATCTTTTAGCTGGAAATCCTATCGATGATTTTAGAATTTAAAAATAAAAAAATAACTTAGTTAAACCTATAGTTAGGAGTTAGTATAATAAATACTAAAAGTATAATTTATAAATTTAATTCATTCAAAAAATGAAGTTTTTTATTACCTTTTTAATACTTATAATTTCAATTTATTCTTGCTCAATTCAAAAGAGAATTTATAATAATGGGTATCACATCACCTTGAACAAGGGGATAAAATCAAATAGTGAAATTGAAAAAATGTCTTCAATTGAACACTATAATAAAGTGAACTCTAATGATATTTATTCAACAAAACATGATTCTATATTACAAAATAAACTTAAAATAAATTCTTCATTTTCTATTTCCTCTAATAAATTAATTTCAACGAATAGTTGTGACACAATCTTTAAAAAAGACGGATCATTCATATTAGCTCAAACTGTATTAATTCACTCAAAAACATTACTTTATAAGAATTGCGGTGATAATTCAACTAAAACACAATCAATATCTAGAGATGAAGTAGCTTATTTTGTTAATTCAACAACTGGAATCACTTTTTTGAAAGATGATATTTGTGATACGATTTTCAATAAAGATGGGACTTTTATTCTTGCTAAAATGGTGAGAATTCACAAAGGCATTATTCAATATAAAAAATGTGATGGATCTTCAAAAGAGACCGAATATGTTTACACTGATGAAGTTACACATTTTAAAAACTCTAAAAATCATACAACCTTAATCTCTACAAAAGAATGTGATACACTTTTCTTAAAAAACGGAAGAATAATTTTAGCTAAAATGGTTAGAGTTGGGACAACAAAAACGCATTACAAAAAATGTGACGAGAGTTCTAATGAAACCGAAGAAATATACACATCTGATTTAAAGTCTAGTTCAAATAAATCAATAATTTCAAGGGATTCCAACGTCATTAATCCTTGGACCCTTGCATTTTTAATTAGTATCTGTTTTACTTTTATAATATTAGGTGCTTTATTGGTCAGTTCACTTACTAGTCCTTTTTTGGCTGTTCTTGCTTTCTTTTCAATAATGATTTCCATTATATTAGGCCTTTCTGCCTTATTAATCTATTTATTAAATAAAAAATAAACCGATAATATATCGGTGTTGCTGACGTTTTTTCAGTCATGGCTTATTTATATTATTACTGATAAAACCTGAATTAGAATTAGAATTTTTTCAAATACATGATCATCAAAGTCATAATTGATAAAAAATCGAAAATGAATTTTATCGTCAATTTTTGTAATCTCAACTCCTTCTGATTTAAATTCATTCAATAAATTATAAATATTTTTATCATCTAAAAAATGAGTAGATCCTTCAAAAGAATAGAAATCAAGAATTGTTTTTTTTCTCCAAAATATACAATTCTTTTCTGATTCAATTTTAAAATTTAATTGAGTAGAATCTATCTTCCTAAAATAATCTCCTATGATTTCATTTCCATGACTGCTTTTAATTTCAAAAATCCATTTTTCTTCATCAGTTATTTTTTCATATTTCTCTACCCTGTATTCACTAAACGAATTTAATAATGTTTTTTTAGTGTATGTGTAGTTCGTTTGAATAAAATCTGAATATTTTAAACTAATAGAACGATAAAAGACTTCATTTTTTGAAACATTCATTTTTTACTCTCCTTTAAACAACAAAGCCTTATCCCCTTTAGTTTTACGAATATTCACCGACACAATTTTATATTCAGGACATAAAGCTTCGCTATCATGTTCGTCACTAGTTATAATATTTAGCATCAATTCTGGAAAATGAAAAGTTGTACTCAAAATTCCAGGTTTCATATCTTCAGTAATTCTGGCTTTGATGTCTACTTTTCCTCTTGGAGATTCTACACAAACCATATCTCCATCGTTGATAAAATGTTTCTCAGCATCTATCGGATTCATTAAAATAACATCTTCTGTCAAAATAGCAACATTTCCAGTTCTACGGGTCATTGTTCCTGAATTATAATGCTCTAATTCTCTATTAGTTGTTAATATATAAGGATATTCTTTACCATTCTTAACCGTTTCTTGACTTTCCTTATAATCGAAATAGTGAAATTTTCCTTTTCCTCTTGTAAAAGTTTCAGTATGTAAAATTTCAGTATCAGAACCATCTTTTTTAACTGGCCATTGTTTCCCGATTTCTCCCAATTCATTCCATTTTACTCCAGCGAAAAAAGGAACAATTTGACTGATTTCTTGTAACATTGTATCTGGATCATAATCTGGCTGAGCATACCCCATTTTATTCATAATATCCACCATGATTTGTCCATCACTTTTTGTTCCAGACAATGGTTCAACTGCTTTTTGAACTTTTTGAATTCTTCTTTCTCCATTGGTAAATGTCCCGCTTTTTTCCAGGAAAGATGCTCCCGGTAAAATAACAGTCGCATATTTAGCTGTCTCTGTCAAAAACAATTCTTGAACTACCAATAAATCAAGGTTTTCCATTGCAGCAATTACTTTATTAGTATTCGGATCAGTTTGAACTACATCTTCTCCCATTAACCATAAAGCTTTTAACTTTCCGTCGATCGCAGCATCAAACATTTCGGGAATTTTAAGTCCAATTTCACGTGATAAAGAGGTATTGTAAAATTCTTCGTATTTCTGATTATTTTCTAAAATTCTTAAATCTAAATATCCAGCTCCTTGGTGTGGTTGACATCCCATATCAGCAGCACCTTG
>CANJKA010000042.1 GCA_947474675.1 Flavobacteriales bacterium | reverse complement strand
GGATTAGATGCCGAAGAATTAAAAGCTTTGTACAAACAAGCTCGTTTAAATTCACGTATCTCTGAAGTAGGTGGTGCTGGATTAGGATTTATTGATGTTGCAAGAAAAACAGAAAATAAATTAGACTTTGGATTCTTTGATATTGACTCAGCGAATTACAAATACTTTACTTTAAAAACTCAAATTAATAAAATTATAGCAGAATAGACAAAAGACAGAAAGTCAATAGACCGTTTCACTCAAAGACTTATAAACTAAGTCTAAAAGCAAAGCGATCTAATGTCTAAAAATCTAATATCTTTAATAAAAAAATATAAAAATGGAACATTTAATAATTGACAAAACAGACGATACTCCAGCAATCGATTTCAATCCTGGAACAAAAGAATTAAAAATTAGTGGTAGATCTTTACCTGAAGATGTAACAACATTTTACGAGCCAGTTCTTAATTGGTTGGATGAATTGGAATCATCAGATGGAGGTCACTATCAATTTATAGTTAATTTAGAATACTTTAACACTGCTTCTTCTAAATTGATTTTAGATATTTTAATGCGATTCGAAGATATTCATACAGGTGGTTCTGTTACGATTGAAATTATCTGGAATTTTGACAAAAGAGATACAGATATGGAAGAAGCTGCTGAAGAATATTCCGAATTGGTAGAGGTTCCGTTTTCGATTGTAGGAATTTAATTTTTTCCCTTTAGATACGCAATGCATTGCGTATCTAAAGGGAAAAAAATAGACAAAAGACTGCAAGATATTAGACCGCTTCGCTCAAAGACTGATGAGTAATGTAGGTCTTAGTCTTAAATCTAAATAAATATAAACACAATTCATAGGTCTTTTATCTAATGTCTTAAAGTCTTGTGTCTAAAAAATAAAATATGAGTGAGGAAATATTAAAAGCGCTGATGCAACTCTTTGCTATTATCTACAAACAAGATGATAGTGGTAAAGAGGAGCAGGATAATTACGTTAAAGAGTTTCTTCTTTCTCAAATTTCTAGAGAAAGATTTGATACATACTTTGATCAATATACGGAATATATTAATGCTGAATCATCTGAAGATGGGGAAGTTAAGCGTACATCTGTAAAAGATTCAGTTAGAACGTTAGCGATTTGTAAGCGAATTAATAAAACTCTTTCTCAAAAACAAAAATCAATTGTTTTAGTTCGTATTACGGAGTTTATTTATATCACTGAAACAATTTCAAAATTAAGATTAGAGCTTTTAGCTACTATTAGTGAAGTCTTTAAAATTGAAAAAGAAGAATACGAAAATATTCTTCAATTTACTGCAGCTAAAACGAATGAAGATGTCCTTGGAAATGAAAATTTTCAAATCTACTTGGATAAAGACTTTTTCGATATTTCAAATGATCGTGTTTATAATAAAGAAGGTTTAAATGCGGTTTTCTATTTTTGTTTGATAGAATCTGCTGGAATTGTCTTATTTCGATTTTTTGGTGATTTAAATGTGAACTTAAATGGTTTACAAATTAAAGAGAATAAAACGTATGTTGTAAATGAAGGTTCTACAATTAGAACTCCTAAATCTTCTGTTTTTTACAGTGAGGTTTTAACAAATATCCGTAAGAAAGGAACGAGCGAAAATATACTTTTCAATGCTTCAATTCCTCGTTACACTTTTCCAAATGGGAAGGTGGCACTAGAAGGAATTAATATTGTTGAAGAATCCGGTACTCTTGTTGGAATTATGGGAGGATCAGGTGCTGGTAAAACGACTTTATTGAATGTCTTATCGGGTATTGATCCAACTGACCAAGCGACGATTTTATTGAATGGTTATGACATAAAAACAATAGAATGTAAAGCAAACGTTGGTTTTATTCCCCAAGATGATTTATTAATGGAGGAATTAACCGTTTTTCAAAATTTATATTTTAATGGAAAGTTAATCAATGATACTTGGAGTGAAGCTGAATTGAATGAACGAATTGAAAAAGTTTTAAAGGAACTTGGACTTTTTGAAATTAAAGATATTGCCGTCGGAAATCCGTTAAATAAAAAGATTTCTGGAGGACAACGGAAAAGATTAAATATTGCTTTAGAGTTAATAAGAGAACCTTTAATACTTTTTGTCGATGAGCCAACTTCAGGACTTTCATCAAAAGATTCTGAAAATGTAATGCAACTTTTAAAGCATCTTACTCAAACTGGTAAGATAATATTTGTTGTTATTCACCAACCAGCAAGTGAGATTTATAAATTATTTGATAAATTATTTATTTTAGACGTTGGAGGTTTACCTGTTTATTATGGTAATCCAATTGAAGCTGTTATTTATTTTAAAACAATTACCAATCAAATTAACCATGAAATAGGGGAATGTGGTTCTTGTGGTAATGTAACTCCAGAACAAATATTTGATACTTTAGAAGATAAAGAAATCGACGATTTTGGAAATTATACGGCTCATCGTAAAATTAAACCAGATACTTGGAATGCTTATTTTAAAGAAAAAGTTGTCCAAAAAGAAATTGTTAATGATAAAGAATTTGATAAATTAGAGGTGATTAATCCTCCGAATTTATTGAAACAATTTTTCGTCTTTTTTACAAGGGATTTTCTTTCTCGATTCAATGATAAACAATATGTTTTAATTGCTTTGTTAGAAGCTCCTGTTTTGGCTTCTTTACTTAGTTTTATTGTTAAAAGTTCCAATAATACAGACCAAGAATATACATTCAGTATGAATGAAAATGTTCCAGCATATATATTTATGTTGATCATTGTCGCCTTATTTGTGGGGTTAACAATTAGTGCTGAAGAGATTTTTAAAGATCAAAAAATACTAAAAAGAGAGAAGTTTTTACGCTTATCTCGTCTAAGTTATTTAAAATCGAAAGCAGTTTATCTAACTTTATTATCGATTGTTCAATCTTTCTTATTGTGTGCTGTAGGAAATGTAATCATAGAATTATATGATAATTTCTTCTATTATTGGATTTTAATATTCTCTGTTTTTGTTTTTGGAAATATTTTAGGATTGTTGCTTTCTTCTAGTTTTAAAACGATTGTTACAATTTATATTATCATACCTCTAATTGTAATTCCTCAAATGATTTTGGGAGGAGCAATGTTCAAGTTTGAAAATTTAAATAAATCAATGGGAGGCGGAAATCACATTCCTGTTGTTTCTAATTTAATGGTTTCTAAATGGGCGTATGAAGGGATTATGGTTGCTCAGTTTTCACAAAATAAATATGAAAGTCAAATTTTTGATCATGAACAATTATTAAGTGATTATAACTATAGAACGTCTTATTTATATCCTTATTTAACGGATTTATTGAATGACCAAATGTCTTCAAAAGTGACTGAAAAAGCTACTTGTTCTGACACGGTTTACAACACCTTGATATTTGAAGCGACCAGACCGTTAGCCAAGAAATTATTGACGTATAATTCTAAAAATAAAACGATTGGCAACGCTTTAGAATTTATAGAAGATTTAACGAATGTATACCAAGACAAGCAAAATGAGATTTCTCGATTAAAAGATGATCACATTATTACCTTGAATAAAAAATTAGGTGGTAATTCAATGATGGATATGAAGCGTGGATATCAAAATGATGCAGCTTCAGATATTGTCCAAAATTCGACTACTAAAAAGCGATATTTTGTCGAAAATTCAATGGTCTATCAAAATTATGATCACATCTTTTTGAGAGACCATTTAAATCCGGATTATAAAATGTCTGGTTCGTTTATGTTTTCTCCAATTAAATCTTTTTTCGGACAAATCGTTCCTACTTTCTGGTACAATATTTTAATTATTTGGTTGTTCAACATTTTTCTTTTTATCGCACTTTATTTTGATGCTTTGAAAAGGCTAATGGAAATACAGCTTTTTAAGAAAAAAACAATTTAAAAATAAATTATAACAATTATTACTTCATTAAATACGATTAGCATGAATAGAAAAATGACAAACATATTTGCAGCATTATTATTAGTTTCTTTTGGTTTAACAAGTTGTGGAGGAGATTCTAAAAATTCAGTAGAGGATCAATTGAATAATTTAGATCAATCAGATGTAAAGGTTAGTAAAGATGCAATTGATCAATTGATTCAATCATTTCCATCACCAATTGAGACTTCTATCATTATTAAAAAAGCTGGAAATGATTTCAGTAGCGAATTATTAATTCCAACAAAAAAGTTAGATCGTTTTGTCTCTAGTTATGATAAGGCAATGGCAATGGGAGCTTTTGGAGGTGATATGGGATATATCAATATCTACGAAAAATCGTTTGTTGCAATTGATTATTTAGCTGCAATACGTTTACTTTCTGTAGATCTAGAAATTGATCGATTTTTCAATTTTGAAGATATGATTAGAATGGCTAAAAGTTCAAGTAACATTGACTCTTTGCAACAAATGTCGACTGAAAGTTTCAATAACATGGAAAAATACCTTCGTGAAAAAGGAAGAGATGAATTAAGTGTTTTAATTGTTTTTGGTACTTGGTTAGAAGGAGCATATATCGTTTCATATATAGCGAATGATAATTTGTCAGTAGAAATGAAAAATCGTGTTGCAGAACAAAAAGAAAGTGTTGAAAAAATAAATAACATTTTGGTTTCAGCTTCAAAAGATAAATATTTTGCCAATTTAGCTCGTCAATTGAAGCCTTTACTTGAACTTTATAATAAAGTGAAAATTGAAAAAATCATGAGAGAACCTGAAATGACAGAAGTAAATGGAGAATTAGTTTTTATTGATAAAAGTGAAACTATCATCCATGCTGAAGGGAATATTGTTCAAGAATTGATTAACGAAACTATCAAATTGAGAAACCAACTTATGAAATAATAGAGCCATGAAATAAGCCTTGTTCTAAAAGCGTCACAAATATCGATGAATTTAAAAAAAGGCGATTCCATATGACAATTAAAAAACAATAAAATACATATGAAAAATAAAGCTTATTTTATTTTAATCCTCCTGTTTTTTTCCTTGGGAGGTTTAGTGTCGTTTGTTTCAAGTACAAATGCAGATAAATGTACAGGAGATAATGAGTACGGTGTTGGACTAACATCGTTAGGTACTTTTAAGTTGATTAAAGACTATCGAATTTCATTGAAAGCAGATCCAAAAGCTCCGCCATCAGAGAGTTTTATGGTGTCTTTAAAATCTGGCTTAAAGTATAGATTTTTACCGATTAATAATTCAGAAAACAAGAAAAAAATGATCATGTCGGTTTATTTAAACCAACAAAAAGGTATGATTTTAGGTACTTCATATAATAAAGCTGCATCAAAACATTATCCGTCATTTGATATAAATTGTAAAACCACAGGAACTTTTTATATTTTCTTCGAATTTGAAGGGGGAGAAAAAGGATGTGGAGTAGGAATGTTTGCGGTTGAAAATTAATTGAATTGTTTTTGAAACGCTATTAATCGTGTCTCTACAACAATTCAATAATTTCTTTCGCTTCTTTCACATCATGAACCCTTAAAATGGATGCTCCATTTTGAATGGCAATTGTATTCAAAATTGTCGTGCCATTTAATGCTTCTTTCGCATTGATATTCAGTTTATTATAAATCATTGATTTTCTAGAAATACCTATTAAAATTGGTTTTTCTAGAATTTTAAATTGTTCTAGTTGATGAATTAATTGATGGTTTTGTTCCATACTTTTTCCGAAACCAAATCCTGGATCAATTACAACATCATTTATTCCATTTTCCTTTAATATCTTTATTTTTTTTGAGAAAAATGAAACAATTTGTATGAATAAATTAGTGTAATTTGTATCGTTTTGCATTGTTTGAGGTACACCTTTCATGTGCATCAAAATATAGGGACATTTGTAATGTGAAATAACGTTTAGTAATTCATTATCAATCTCCCAAGCACTTATGTCGTTTATGATGTCAATTCCATTTTCTAATCCAATTCGAGCAACATCTGATCTAAATGTATCAAGTGATAGAGGAATAGATGGATATTCTTTTTTGAGATCTTTAATGAAGGGTAAAACTCTTTTAATTTCTTCTTCAGAAGTGATGTTTTGAGCTCCAGGTCTACTTGAATAACCTCCTAAATCTATTATATCAACCCCTTCATTTATAAAAGATTGAGCCTTTTTAAGAATAGTTGAACTAGAATTCTTTCGACTCTCGTGGTAAAAAGAATCTGGGGTGCAATTAATTATCCCCATCACCTTTGGTTTTAAAAGATCAAATAAATTATCCTTCAATCGAAGGTGATTATTTGAACGAAAATATGTATCTTCAACCCTTAATTTGTGCATAATAGAATAAATGAGTCAAACTTCATTAGAATATACAAATGTAATCAATGTTTGTCGAGAAATTTTCTCAAAGAAAACAAAAGATTATGGAACGGCATGGCGAATCTTACGCCCTAGCTCTTTAACGGATCAGATTTTTATCAAAGCTCAACGTATACGTACGATTCAGGTCACGGGTGAAAATAAAGTTGGTGAAAGTATAGAGGAAGAATTTATTGCAATTGTAAATTATTGCATTATGGCAATTATTCAAGTTCTCGAAGTTGAAATCAAAGAATTAGAAATAAATTCTGATTTGGCGATTTCATTATACGATAAATATTCGACTGAAGCATTTGATTTAATGATGAAAAAAAACCATGATTATGGAGAGGCTTGGCGGGATATGCGTGTCAGCTCATTAACAGACTTAATTTTAATGAAAATATTACGTGTCAAACAAATCGAAGATAATAATGGAGCAACCCTTATAAGTGAAGGGATTGATGCAAATTATTTTGACATGTTAAATTATTCAGTTTTTTCATTGATTCACTTAAATAAATAATTTATGAGTCAACCAGCTACATTCGAAGGACGTTCGTATATTTTTAATGCATTATTTGTATTTCTAAATTTGTTAGGTCTTTCTTTTCTTGCTTTTGGTTTTCATGATAGTGTAAAAGATTACGCTGTTTTTTTTATTATCCTGGGATTTGTCTTAATTCTATTGACGTCTTCATTACTTCTTGTTTTTAGAGGAAGATTAATGATGGCGGGAGTTTCTAGAATTCTTGTTGGAAGTTTATTTATTGTTTCAGGATTAATTAAAGCAAATGACCCCATTGGGTTTTCCTATAAGTTAGCGGAATATTTTGAAGACGGTGCTTTGGCGTATAGGATTAAAGAATTATTCGGAATACCTGCTTTTTCGTTAGAGTTTTTAATTGATTTTTCTTTAATAATTGGAGTTGTTATTTGTGTTATTGAAATTGTATTAGGTGTTCTTTTGATAATTGGAGGAAGAATTAAAATAGTCGCTTATTTATCACTTTTTATAATGCTGTTTTTTACTTTTTTAACATGGCATACTCTAAATTGTGATTCCAGTAAAAGGTTTGTTGATAGAAACTCCTATGCAATGTCAGATCCAATGGCAATTTTGAAAATGGAGGAACTTAAAACAAATAAAGACATAAAATTTCATTCTAAAACCGCAGATTTCTTAGTAGTTGATGAAATCAAATCTCCTCAATGTGTGACGGATTGTGGTTGTTTTGGCGATTCATTAAAAGGTTCGGTCGGAAGATCTTTGTCACCTAAAGAATCATTTTGGAAAGATATAATATTGCTTTATTTGATTCTTTGGATTTTTATGACTCAATGGATTATCTTACCAAATACACGAAAGCAAAATTTGATTTCATCAATCTCAGCCATTCTAATTATTTCATTTTTTTCATGGGTTTTTGGTTGGTATTTCCCCATTCTTTTTGGAATCATGATTTTGTTAGGTGCTTTATTAATAATGAGAGCAGGAGGTAAAGTCCTAGGTAATTATGCAGGCTCTGTTTTTATTGTGGCTTTTATTTGTTTTTGTGTTATATCCTATGTTTTATTAGTTGAGCCCTTGAAAGATTATAGTCCTTTTGCTATTGGAAATGATCTAAATTTGAAAATGAATGATGGTGTTGTTGGTCAATATGAAAATATTATAGTTTATAAAAATCAGAAAACTGGTAAAATCGTTCGTTATATTTCGTCTTCTAATAAGTACAAGATTTCTAAAATTTGGGAGAAAAAAGATTGGGTGAATATTAATAACATACAAAATGTTTTAATTGAATCTGTAAAATCTTCTATTTCTGATTTTGATCCTTCAATTTCAATTTCTGAAATTGGTAAAGAGGAAATGAATTTAGAATTTATTCAAGATGCACTTAAAAATAGAAGTGTCCAAGGTTTGGAAGTTTTAGATGTTTTGAAAAATACAGTTTTTGAGATTCCTTTGATTGATTTTGATGTAACAGATTTTCCTAAAGAAAGTTATATTGTTAAAGATACGATTGAAATTGAAAATGTAGAGCTGATAGATATTAGTTTAAAAGAGTTTATTCTTAGTAATGATCAAATAGTTATTGTTTTTTCGAGAGACTTAAAAGAGGCTAATTTTTCTGAAATTGAAAAATTAAAAGAGATTCAAATGGGATGTATTAAAAAGAATATTCCTTTTATTGTTGTCTGTTCATCTAGTAGAAATGAAATAATTTCTTTTAGGGAAAAATATAATTTTGAGGTTCCTGTATTCGTGAATGATGAAAAAGTTTTAAAAGCAGTTTCTAGATCGAATCCGGCTCTTTTAATCCTAAAAAAAGGAATTGTTAAAGGTAAATATCCTAGTAGATCTTTACCTAGTTTTAAAGTATTGAATGAAACTGTATTATTAAAAAAATGAGAAAGAAAATAGTTGCTGGCAATTGGAAAATGAATTTAACAAGTGAAGAAGCAATTCTTTTATTTGACCAAGTTTCAGAAAAGATAAGTAATCAAAAAAGTGTAGATGTTATGGTTTTTCCTCCATCTATTTTTATATCTGAATTGGCTAAAAAATCAAATTCGTCTATTCAAATTGGTATTCAAAATTTTTATCCAAAAGATAAAGGTGCTTATACTGGTGAAATTTCAATAAGTCAAGTTAAAAATATTGGAGCAACTCACGTTTTAATTGGTCATTCAGAGAGAAGGGCTTATTTTAATGAAACGGAACTTTTTTTAAAGGAGAAAGTTGATATTGCTTTAGAATATCAAGTAGGTATTGTTTTTTGTTGCGGTGAACCTTTAGAGATTCGTGAAGCAAATCAAGAAATGACCTATGTTAAAAAACAATTAGAAGACAGTCTTTTTCATCTTTCATCTGATGATCTGGAAAAATGTATCATTGCTTATGAGCCAGTATGGGCTATAGGTACAGGTATGACAGCATCCATTGCTCAAGCAGAAGAAATGCATAAATCAATTCGTTCTTGGATTGCTGAAAAATATGATAAAAATACAGCAAATTCAATTTCTATTTTATATGGAGGAAGTTGCAATGCCGCAAACGCGAATGAACTTTTTGCTTGTCCAAATGTAGATGGAGGATTAATCGGTGGTGCTGCTTTAGACGCTGAAGCTTTTTTAAACATTATACATTCTTTTTAATGGAATATTTAGAACTAACAATATCTATTACGCCAAGAAATCCTTGGGCTGAAATTTTAACAGCTGAATTAGCTGAATTAGGATTTGAAAGTTTTGTGGATACTGAAGATGGAGTGCAAGCATACGGAGCTCTCAAAAATATTAATATGGATACTGTGACAGATAAATCAAGTTTGTCTTCACAAATAGAAGGGGTAGTATTTGTTGTTGAGCAGAAAATAATTCCTCATCAAAATTGGAATGCAATATGGGAGTCTGATTTTCATCCTGTTGAAGTAGAAAATTATTTATCAATTTTAGCACCTTTTCATTCAAAGGAAGATAAAAAAGGAATGATTGTTGAAATTCAACCTCAAATGTCTTTTGGAACAGGTCATCACCAAACAACTTGGCTGATGTCTAAGGCATTGTTTGAATTGGAATCAATCCCTGAAAAAGTTCTTGATATGGGAACGGGGACTGGAGTTTTAGCTATCATCGTTGAGAAATTAGGAGCGAAATCTATTTTAGCAATTGATATAGAAGATTGGTCAGTTGTTAATGCAATTGAAAATTCAGAAAGAAATGGATGTAAAAACATTGAAGCAGTTTGTGGAGATGTCGAGTTAATTAAAGGTCAAATCTTTGGACTAATAATTGCCAACATTAACAAAAATGTTTTGAAAGCTCATCTTGAACAGTATAGTTTAGCACTTGAAAAAAATGGTGTTTTATTGTTAAGTGGATTTTTTGAATCAGATGTCAATGAATTGGTCACTTTTGCAAGTGATTTTAATTTAAGAATGAATAAGATATATTCGAAAGAAACTTGGGCTGGTATCCAGCTTATAAAAGACTAAAATTAAACTTAATACAACACTACTATGTTAAAAAAGCTGACTTTAATTTTTTCAATCCTATTACTAAGTTATTTGTCTGTTGGGCAATCTTATCCAGCTACTAAAGAAGAATTTTTGAAAGCTTTTCAAAAAAACTTGAGTGAATACGGAGTAGGCGATTTTCATGATTTTTCTAAAAAAGAATTACCAAAAGTTTTAATTGATGCTAATCAATTTCCTGCAGATTACATTAAGAAAATGAGTGAAACGTGTAATTTGATGGAATCTAAAAATATGAAACCATATCCTGAAATTTACAATTATGTTTATTCAGTTTATTCTTTTGTTAAAGGAAATCAATCAAAAGTAAGTTACGTTGCTTGGCATGCTGCAGTTGATAAAATGGTTTTAGTGAAGAATACTGAAAAATTTAAAAATTTCATGGAATTTTCAGTTACATTTTTCTCTCAAAGAATTATTACAGCAAATAATACTTTTGATTGGTATTATACCGGAGGGGAATATTCATTTGATTATACGGATGAACCATTTCTAACGTGTACAAATGGAAATTTAATTTGTAGATATAATAATCCTGATTCTAGAACTTTAAAAGATATAAAGTATGTTGATAGTATCGTTATTACTAAAACGAATGGGTCTTACGATATTTTATCTAAAAAATGGAGAGGTAATACTGGAGGAATGACTTGGGAGAAGGTTGGACTGGATAAAGCAAAAACTTCAGCAATTCTTACAAAATATGAAGTGTCAACTAGGAGATCTGATTTCTCAGCTGATTCTGCGTTTATGACGACAACCTATTTTACGAAACCATTATTGGGAAGGGTAGCGGATAGAGCATTTAGAATCTCTAGAGAAGAAGATAAAATATTCCCCCAATTTACTTCTTATGAAAGAAAATTAGGAATTAAAAGTATCAAAGAAAATGTTGATTACGAAGGTGGATTTTCTTTAAATGGATCTAGTTTTATTGGGATCGGTCATCCAAATGAACCGGCGAAAATGACAATTAAAAGAGAGGGATTGCCTTTTATAATTGCAACTTCTCAGGAATTTAATATTGTAAATGCTAAAATTTCTGCTTTTAACACAAATATTAAAATAATGCTTAATGGAAGTAATGATTCAATTACTCATCCAGGTTTAGATTTTGCTTTTTTATTAGATAAAAAAACTGTCGAAATGTCTCGGACAAAATCAGGGAATGGTCAGTCTCCTTTCTTTAATTCGTATCATCAAGTTGATATGTATTTACCAAAAATAACTTGGAATACAGAAACAAAAGACTTGTTAATGGCTTATGAAATCGGTACTAGTCAAGAGCAAAAAATTGCAAAGTTTGAATCTAAAAATTATTTTGATGCTAAATTATTTGATAGACTGCAAGGAATGGAAGCTGTTCATCCTTTAGTTGCGATTTCTAATTATTGTTTTAAGAATGATGAGTATATATTGCCTGAAGGAAAAGTGGCAACTGCTTTAAATAAGACACTTGAACAGGTAAAACCTTTGTTATTAGAATTTGCAAATTACGGTTTCATTACTTATGATACAGATGCAAAAATGATTACAATAAATGATAAATTGACTAATTTTGTTTTATCTAAAGCAGGAAAGAAAGATTTTGATAATATAATTTTTACTTGTGATTTTAGACCCAGACCTCAATTAGATTATACAAAGGAGCAATTTAAAACAGATACACTTCTAAGATTCAAAGTTCATGAAGATAAAATTGTCAATGAAACTAGAAGGAATATGCCCGAATTTGGGTCTTTGAATCTTAGTTCTTTAGAATTAAATATTAAAGCAATTGATTTTATTAATATCTCAGACGCTCAAAATACAATTGTTTTTCCATCAAATAAAGAAGTAATTCTTAAAAAAGATAGAGATTTTGATTTTGTTGGTACTATTAGCTCGGGGAAATTGATTTTGAATGTTTTAGCGTCAACGTTTAATTACAAGCAATTTAAATTTACTATTCAAAAAACACATAAATCGTCTTTTAGAGTAAAACCTTTAAAGCCAGCAGATGGAAACAAGCCAATGATTATGACAAGTAGTTTAAATGGTATTGTTGGTGAATTGTTTGTTGATGATCCTTCAAATCGTTCAGGATTAAACACAAAAATTAAAGGATTTCCACAGATAAAAGTGACAAAACCTTCATATGTTTATTACAATTCTATGGGTATTCATCGAGGAGCTTATGATAGTAGTAGATTTTATTTTACAGTAGATCCATTTTTCATGGATAGTTTAGATGATTTTAATGAAAGAT
The DNA here is from genome assembly GCA_947474675.1 of Flavobacteriales bacterium. Classification (GTDB taxonomy): domain Bacteria; phylum Bacteroidota; class Bacteroidia; order Flavobacteriales_D; family Crocinitomicaceae; genus CAIUKX01. The sequence goes on along the minus strand of CANJKA010000042.1, from coordinate 15,364 downwards.
CATTTAGAGTAATTGGCGAATTAACTTCTGCAGGTATTTTCCCTAAGTTTAGGCAAGATTTGACGATTATGAATGATTATTCATTTGGCTTTTCTTCTGTATCTCCTGCTGGTGGATATGACTTTTATGGTACTGGTTCAAAATATGAAAATAAAATATTATTATCTAATAATGGTCTAGAAGGTGCTGGTACAATTAACTTTGTCGAGTCAAGTTCCACCGCTAGAAGGTTATTTACTTTTTTCCCCGATTCGGCTATTGGTTTATCCAATTTCATTAATAAGCCGAAAGAATCGGGGGTCGAATTTCCTGATGTTATTTGTGAATATGCAAATGTAACGTATGTTCCTAAAAAGAATTTGTTAAAAGCATCTTCAACTTATGAACATGATTTATTGTTTTTTAATAAAGAAGATAGTTTAAAAGGTACTGCTATCGTTCGTGCTGATGGAATGAGGGGGTATGGAATGATGAATTTTAAAAATGCTGTAATGATTTCCGAAGATTATGAATTTAAACGATGGGACTTTTTCGCAGATACGGTTAGTTTTAGGCTGAAAAATCAATACATTGAAGGGGATGAAGAACCAATTGCATTAAAAACTGATAATGTTCAGGGAAATGTTTCTTTTAAAGACAGAAAAGGAGAGTTTAAATCGAATAATGGGGAAGCTCGTTTAGATTTCCCAATGAATCAATATTTCTGTACAATGGATAAGTTTACTTGGTTTATGGATTTAGAATCTATTGAGGTTGAGGCTAAAGGAGGTGAAGACGAAGTTGCCAATGCAGATTTAGATTTACTCGGACCCAATTTCTTTTCGTCACATCCAGATCAGGATTCTCTTCAGTTTAGAGCTCCAAAAGCAGCATTTAATTTAAAAGAAAAATCTATTTATTGTTCTAAAGTTTATTATTTAGATGTCGCTGATGCTCGTATATATCCTGATAGTTCTAAGGTTATTATTCGTAAAAAAGCGAGAATGGAACCTTTCTTGGATGCAAAAATAGTAGCCAATTATATTACTCAATACCATAAGTTTTTACATTGTTATGTTCAGGTTTCTGCTAGAAGAAGATATGCTGGTAAAGGAATTTATCCGTATTATGACGCAGATAGTTTAAAAACTGATTTTGTCATGGAAAAAATATTTTTAGATTCTACAGGTCAAACAGTTGGTGAAGGAAAAATAGGAAAAGATGCTAACTTTTATCTAAGTAAGCAATTTGATTATTACGGGGATATTTCTGTAATTGCCTATTTACCGACTATAATTTTTAATGGTTCAACGAGAATGAATCACAATTGTGCTAAATTTCCACGTTCATGGATTGCTTTAAGTGCTAATATTGATCCTACAAATATTCAAATACCGATTACTGCTGATATGAAAAGTATTGACGGTAAAAATGTAATTGCCGGATTAGCATGGCGTGACTCTAAAACGCTTGATAGTATTAGAATTTATCCTACTTTTTTATCTCCGTTACAGAACCCATTGGATCCTCAAATAATGTCAGCTACAGGTTTACTTCAATACAATATGGATGCAAAAGAATTTCAAATTGGTTCTGCTGATAAATTATTGAACAGGGGTGAGGTAGGTAGTTTTCTTTCTCTTCATACAGAAAGTTGTATAATGAATGGAGATGGTCAAATTAATTTAGGAATGAATTATGGTGATGTTGTCGTTTCTTCTGTTGGAATAATCAACTATGATCCTAAAAAAGGAGAAACCACTATGAATTTGACTTCAAAATTCGCAATGCCTATCGACAAAAAATTAATGGAAGAACTTTCGGTTAAAATTGCTGCAGTTGAAGGATTAAAACCATTAGATTTTAACGCTACTACAATTGAACAAGCTGCAGTAGAATGGTCAGGAAGATCAGAAGCGGATAAAATGAAAGCAGCTTATACGATTGACGGAGCGATGAAATTTCCAAAAGAATTTGAGTCAGCTCTTACGATTACAGGTATTAAGTTGAAATCTTTTGACGTTAAAACAATGCAAGAAAGAGGTATTATTTCAACTTCTGAAAATGCTGCGATTGTTTGTATGTTTGGGAAACCTGTTTTTAAAACTGTACCTTTTAAAGCCTTCTTTTTACAGTCTTATTCTGCTTCTGAAACGGTAGGGGACAAATTTGCACTTCAAATAAATATTCCAACTTTGGATTATTATTTTGATTATGCGATGGAACCTGTTTCTAAAGATGGAATTTTAAGAATTATCTCTGGTGATCCAGATTTCGTAATTGCAGTTAATAATATTAAAGAAGATAAACGTAAAATTAAGAATTTTAAATATCAGATTGAAACAGGAAGTATATATTTGAGTAAATTTTTACGTTATTTTGGAATATAAAGAAAATGGAATTATTGCTATTTAGTAGTATCGCTTATTTATTAGGATCGATCCCTTCAGCAGTTTGGATTGGAAAAGCATGGAATGGTGTTGATGTTCGTGAACACGGCAGTAAAAATGCTGGTGCCACAAACACGTTTAGAGTATTGGGAAAAAAAGCGGGAATAACTGTTTTGATTATTGATATTTCTAAAGGATTTTTAGCAGTTTTTATGCCTGTTTTTCTTGCGTCAAGCGAATTGTCAAAAGAGGAATTGATCCATATTCAAATTATATGTGCAATTACAGCTGTGCTGGGGCATGTTTTTCCTTTATTTGCAAATTTTAAAGGTGGGAAAGGTGTAGCAACTTCTTTAGGTGTTATTATAGGAATTCATCCGCCTTCAGCAGGTGTTTGCCTTTTGTTATTTTTAATTGTATTTATTGTGACAAAATTTGTTTCTTTTGGAGCTATATGTTCTGCAATCGCATTTCCATTTGTTTTAGTTTTTCTTTTTAAAGAAACTGACTTTTGGTTAATATTATTTAGTGTAATTCTAAGTTTAGCAGTAATTATTGCTCATAAAAAAAACATAGTAAGATTATTAAGAGGTGAAGAAAGTAAGATGAGTTTATTTAAAAAATAAACTTTATCTTGTTTAAAATATTATATTTATTAGATAACTATTATAGATGAGTATTAAATCGATTTTTGTTGTTTTTATTTTGATTTTTGTTTCAAAGTTTTCCTATTCTCAGGAAACGATGGAAGAGATAAAAACTGCTGGAGAAAAATTGTTTGAGGAAGAAAAATATTTGGAAGCAACTCCTTTTTATCTTCGACTTCTTGCAGTTGAACCTAGAAACCATAATTATAATTACCGATACGGAACGTGTTTGTTATATAATACAAGTAAAGGGCAAGATGTTTTTAAATACTTGAACTATGCTGTTACTAGTGATGTAGTAGAAGTTGAAGCTTACTTTTTTTTAGGAAAAGCTTATCATTTAAATTATCAATTTAATGACGCTATAAAATATTATAAACTTTATGAAACGAAGGCCGGAACTAATGCGAAACCTAATCTAGAAGTTAGACGTCAAATTGAAATGTGTGAGAATGGTAAACGATTGATTACCACCATTACTGAAATGATCGTTATTGAGAAGAAAGAAATTGAAATGGATAAGTTTTTTCGTATTTACGATTTAAGTGATATTGGTGGAAATTTATTGGTATCTGCTGAATTTCAAACAAAAATTGACAAGAAAAAAGCTCATGTTCCTTTGATTCATTTCCCTCAAAATCCAACGGTAATTTATTATTCTAGTTATGGAGAAACGGGTTCGACGGGTAAAGATATATACGTAAGAAGAAGATTACCTTCTGGTGGTTGGGGGATTCCTCAAGCTGTTCAAGGAGGAGTAAATACAAATTTTGATGATGATTATCCATATATGCATCCAGATGGTAATTACTTGTATTTTAGTTCGAAAGGACATAATTCTATGGGTGGTTTTGATGTTTATAGATGTAAATATGATGCTGAAACTGATCAGTTTGGGTTAGCAGAAAATATGGATTTTGCTGTCTCATCTCCTGATGATGATTTATTTTATGTAGTAGATTCTTTAAATAAAAATGCCTATTTCGGATCAGGAAGACAAAGTGAGGAAGGTAAATTATTTGTCTATAAAGTTAGAGTCGATAGAGTTCCTTTAAATATGTCTGTTATTAAAGGCGAGTTTTCTTCTACGATTAACCCAGCTCAAAAAAAGGTTTTTATTGATGTAAAGGATTATGCATCGGGTGAATTTATAGGTCATTTTAATTCGAATGAAAAGGGAGTTTATTTAATTACCTTTCCTAAGGGGGGGAAATATGAGTTTACTATCAAGGTCGGGGATAGTCCTCAAGAATATAAATATATTGCTTCTATACCCTTCTTAAAAGAATTTAAACCCTTGAAGCAGAAGATTATCCACGCAATGGATGGTGATAAAGAAAACGTAAAAGTTATAGATTTGTTTAATGAACAAGTTGAAGATCCTCAAGCTGTTTTTGCTCAGGTTTTAAAATTGAAGGCGGTTCTGGCTCCAAATATAACGGCAGAAGAATTGGCTAATCTTGATAAAGAAAAGAAAGCCAAAGAAGTGCTAACGGAATTAGGGATAGCCAATTTATCTCTTGTTGAGGTAGGTTATTTATTGGATGAAGAAGTTAAAGATGCTAAAAAAGTTCAAAACGGAACGAAAGAAATTGAGAATAAAATTAATACGCAAATCATTAAAAATACGACTGAAATTAAACGTTTAGATGCGGCTATTAAAGCTAAAATGGACAAGGTTAATTTAGCAGATACGGATAAGAAAAAATATAAGCTTTTAAAAGAAGCTGATAGATTACTTAGAACGCAGGAAGAATTAAAAATGATGAATACTGTTAGTGTTAAATACGTTGATTCATTGTCTAAAATTTCAAATACTGGATCTGATGCTAAAACCGCTGAAATAACTAAATATGCTGAAACTTTTAATGCCCTTGTTAAAGAAAATAAACAAAAAGAAGCGTATGCCTATTTGTACGAAAATAAAGAGTCTATAAAGAAAATTTTAGATGAAAAAACGGCAGATCCTTTACAAACAATGATTGATAGAGGTTTAGTTTTAGATGAAGAGATTAAGCGTTTACAGCCTAAAGATGATCAATATGAACTAGATATTAAAAGGGTTGATTCAGAAATTAGTTCTCTTGAAGCTTCTAAAAACTCAGCGAAAAGTAAAGATATTGCTGGAATTGATGCGGCAATAAAAGCGAAGAAAAATGAAAGAGCTATGATTCAAGAAGAAAGAACCTTCAATGGAGTCGGCTTAAATGATAAAATTGCTGAAAGAAGTGCTATTAGAAAACAGGTAGATATATTAGAAGGTATTTATGCTATAAATGCTGATAAAATTATTACGAAAGAAGAATTAGATGCTGCTATCAATTCAGCAAATGTTACCAATACAACTGTCGTTAGAAAACAGATTGGTGAAGAGATTGCAACGCTAGTTCTAAAAAATCCGGATGTTAAAGAGGTTAATTATGCTGATATGGAAGCCGAATTGGGTTCTGTTGTTTCAAATTCTAGAAATCAGTCCGATAAAATAAATTCTGATCAAACATTAACTCCTGAACAGAAGGCTGCCAAATTAAAAGCTCTTAACAAAGAGTTATTAAATTCAATTGCTAAGGAAGTCGCTGTTACTAAAAATGCCTTGAAAAGTAATCCAAATGACCCAGCTTTGAAAGCTAAATTAGATGCTCTTCAATCTGCTAAATCGATAGTCGCTTCTGCAATGGATATTCCTGAAGGGCAAGAAGATGTTGAAGTTCAGAATTCAAATGTTGCAACATCTCCCAATCCTTCAACGACTTCCTCAGAAACGGTCGTAGCTCAAACTCCTACAGAATTAATTGAATCGTTAAATTCTTCTTACAATGAATCTGTCACTCAAATAAATGGGAACAATAATTTATCTGCAACTGATAAATTAAATGAATTACAAGCTTTAGATAAAGAATTACTTACTTCAGTGGACAAGGAAATTTTCTTGACTGAAAATGCTTTGAAGAATAAACAGACAGATCAAAATTTAGCTAAAAAATTAGAAGGATTAAAGAAAGTTAAAGCTAAAGTTAATATTGACATCTCTTCAAGAGAAACTGCTATCGCTGGAAATAACTCTGGAAATGAATCAACTCCATTGACAACTCAAGAGAAAGAAACTTTGGTTGAAACTGTGAGTGCGAGTTACAATGAAAATATAGATAAAATAAATGCTAATTCTTCTCTTTCCGAAACAGAAAAATTAAACCAGTTACAAGTAGAAGATAAAAAGTTATTGACTTCTATTGAGGGAACTTTAAAAACAACAGAAGATCAATCAAAGAAAAATCCAACTGATGCTAAGTTGAATGATAAAATAGATGATTTAAGAACAATTCAAACTGATCTTACGAATTCTATTTCAGCTAGAGATGAAGCTATAAAAAACAGTGTTAATTCTACTATTAATACTAATACTAATACCAATACCAATACTAATTCGGAATCATTAACGCCACAAGAAAAAACTGCTTTAGCTGAATCGATAAATCCAACTTATAATGAAAGTGTAGAAAAAATTAATGCAAATGGTTCTATTTCATCTTCTGAAAAATTAAAACAACTTCAAGCGGAAGATAAAAAATTATTGACTTCTGTTGAAAATGAAATAAGTAAAACAGAAGCTGAGCTAAAGAAAAATCCATCTGACGCAACATTAAAAGAAAAATTGACAGATTTAAAAGCTATTCAGTCTGATTTACAATCTGTTATAGCGACAAGAGAAACTGCAATAAACAGTAATTCAACTCCTTTGACTCCTCAAGAGAAAACGACTTTAGCTGAATCGATAAATCCCACTTATAATGAAAGTGTAGATAAAATTAATGCTAACGGATCGATTTCATCTTCTGAAAAATTAAAACAACTTCAAGCGGAAGATAAAAAATTATTGACTTCTGTTGAAAATGAAATAAGTAAAACAGAAGCTGAACTACAGAAAAATCCATCTGATGCAACATTAAAAGAAAAATTGACAGATTTAAAATCTATTCAGGCTGATTTACAATCTACTATAGCGACAAGAGAATCTGCAATAAACAGTAATTCAACTCCTTTGACTCTTCAAGAAAAAGAAACTCTTGTTGAAGCTGTTAATCCTGCTTATAATGAAAATGTTAATAAAATAAATAACAATACTTCTCTTTCGGGAGTTGAAAAATTGAAACAAATCCAGGAGGCAGATAAAGAATTATTGTCTGCTGTTGATGTTTCTATCTTAAAAACGGAATCAGAAATTAGAAAAAATCCAACAGATGTTGCCTTAAAAGAAAAATTATCGGATTTAAATCAAGTGAAAGCTGAACTTACATCATCTATATCAGCTCGTGAAAAAGAAATCGGTACTGCTGGAATTTCGAATTCAACTAATCCATTAACGGCTCAAGAAAAAACGACATTAATTGAATCGGTTAATTCATCTTATAATGAGAAGATTGATAAGATCAATACTAATTCAACTCTTTCAGAAACGGATAAATTAAATCAACTTCAAACGTTAGATAAAGAATTATTGACTTCTGTTGAGAGCACTTTAGCTAAAACGGATGGTGATTTAAAGAAATCTCCAACTGATGTAGTTTTGGTTGAAAAAGTAGCTGATTTAAAAACGTTGCAAGCTGATGTTAAATCGGCTATAAATTCTCGCGATGCCGTTATTTCTTCAGTAAATACTCCTTTAAGTCAAAAAGCGAAAAATGATATTATTGATGGTTTGTCCCCAATGTATAATGTGAAAGTAGCTGATATTAAGAAAAACTCAACATTATCTGAAACTGAAAAACAAGCTCAACTTCAAAAAGCCGATAAAGAATTATTGGCATCATTGAATAAAGAAATCACTGCTTTAGAAAACAATGTTAAGAATAATCCTGATCCTCAATTAGTAAAAGAATTAGCAGATTATAAAACGTTGAAAAATGAATTAGAATCAACTATTTCTAAACGTGAGTCAGCTAATAATAATCCAAATTTATCAGCAAAAGAGAAGGAAAATTTAATTGAAACAGTTAATTCTTCGTATAATGAAAAATTAGCTCAAATTAATTCAAATTCGACTCTTTCTGCAGGAGATAAACAAAAACAAATTCAAGAATTAGATAAAGGTTTATTGACATCGATTCAAAGTGAACAAACAAAAGTAGAATCAGAGTTAAATAAAAAACCAACTGATCAAGCTTTGATTCAAAAAGTGGCGAATTTAAATGCTTTAGAATCAGAAATACAAACAGCAATAAATTCTAGAGAAACTGCTCTTGCTAGTAATAGTGGAAATAATAAAGCCCCAGTGAAAGGGGATGAGAAGGCAAATTTAATTGAGTCTGTCAATTCATCATATAACGAAGATGTAGCTAAAATTAACAATAATAGTTCACTTTCTGAAAATGAGAAATTAAATCAAATTCAATCGTTAGATAAAGCTTTGATAGTTTCTGTTAATAAGGAGATTACTACAACTGCTGAAGCTTTGAAAGCGAATCCAAACGATGCGACACTATCTAAAAAAGAAGATAAATTAGAAGCATTAAAAACAGAATTAGAAGCAAATGTTACGGCACGTGAAATTGTAATTGCATCCACTCATAAACCTGTAGATCCAGTTGTTAAAGCAAATGTAATTAAATCAATTGATTCTAAGTATGATAAAAAAGTTGAGGCTATTAACACGAATGCAGAATTATCAGTTTCAGTGAAACTTGAACAATTACAAGAATTAGATCATACTATTATTACTGAAATCAAGACAGAAATTTCTTCAGTTGAAGCTGATTTAGCTAAAAAAACAACTGACACTGCTTTATTAAAACAACTTGAAGATTTAAAAGCTGTTCAAGCTGATTTTGAGAATATTGTTGCAACTCGTGAATCTGTAATAGCTTCTTCCTCTTCAACACTTGATGATAAAGCCAAATCTGAATTGATCGAATCTGTAAGTTCTTCTTATGATGATAAAGTTTTAGAGATTAAGAATAATGAATACATGTTGGATTCTGAAAAGCAATTGGAATACCAAAAAATAGACAAAGAACTTGTTAAAACGATCGAAAAAGAAATAGCAACTTTAGAAACAACTATTGCTGAAAACCCTTCAAATTCTCAAGCTAAAAGAAAACTAGAAGGATTGAAAACTGTAAAAGTAGATGTGGAAAAAGCGATTTCAGTTCGTGACAGAACACTTTCTCCAGAATCTTCTGAAAACAATCCACTAGCGAGTCATACCGATTTGATTGAAACATTGAATAAAAGTTATAACGAAAAGGTCATTTCAATTAATGAAGATGCATTACAATCTCATACGGATAAGTTATATCAATTACAGCAATTAGATGAGAGTCTTCAAATTGTTGTGAATAAAGAAGTTACAAAAGCTGTTAATCAAGCTAAAAGAAAACCGAATGATCCAGCTCTTCAAAAAACAAAAGATGATCTTCTTGCATTAAAGACAGCATTAGATATTGTTGTAACTGAGAGATCTGATTTAATTTTGAATTCTATTTCTGCTTCTGTTACAGATCAACAAAAAAGAACTTTAATTTCAGAAGTGAAACCGAATCATGAAGATAAAATGCAAGATTTAAAAACATCAAGTATAGATCCATCGGCTAAGATTCAGGAATTAATTACAGAAGAAAAAGCATTGATTGTAAAATTAGAAGCAACTGAAAAAGTGAATCAAGCAGCTTTAAAGAAAACTCCTAAAGATGAAGATTTAAAAATTAAGGCAACTGTTATAATGGTTGCAAAAGAAGAAAGTCTAAAACGAATTAATGAGTTAAGTCAAGAAGCTGTAACATTAAAAGCCCATGATATTGATCAAGTGGCTCTTGTTTCTAAAGTAGACCCAACATTTGAAGCTGATGTGAAAGTATTATCTCAATCTACTTCTCCAACAAAAGCGAATGATTTATCTAAGAGAGAGGATGTTCTACAAGAAAAAATAACGGCTCAAATTGCTGCTAATAATGAAGAAATAGCTGCAACATATAGTTTGGAATTAGCAGCTGAAAATCAAATTTTAACTCAAAAACTGAAAGAAAGCCAAACAAGAGAAGATAAATACAAAACGGGAAGCACGGATACTTCCCCAAGTAATACTATAGATTCGAATGATGAAAAAGCAGCTGAATTAAGAGAAGAAATATTAAGCAATTCTGCAACTGAATTGAATAAAAAATACATAAATGTTGACGAGTTGAAAGCTCAACAAGAAGTATTAACGAAATATTCAAACGAATTAAATTCTCGTCTAGATAAAACAAATCAAGCATTAGTTGTTGAAAAAAACGAACCAACTCTTTTAGAGCAAAAAGAATTATTTCAGTCTGAAATCAAGATAGCTGAAGCGAAAATTAGTGAGAATAAAAAAGAGATTGAAACGATTGAAAGTTCGAATCCCGAATCTGCTTTGACAAGTCCAGAATTGAAAAAATTAATAGCTAGAGAAACTGAAATTAAATCAGAATTAGAGAAAGTAGATCTAGCTAAAAAACAGAGATCGACTTTAGAAAAAGAATTAGTTACAGTTCAGACAGAGAAAAGTATAGTTCAAAACAAACTTATCACGGATAATTTAACACAGAGACAAGCTGAAAATAAAACACAAACTTCAGAGTTGAATAAATTGGCTGGCAGTTCAGAAATTGCTAAAGTGAGTGTTGATTTAGCAAATTCTCAAAATACACGTTTGACAGAAGAATCAAATGCTTTAATTGCAAAAGCTGAAAAAACTAAAAATCCAATTGATAAAAATGTACTTTTAAAACAAGCATTTGTTAATCAATTTGAAGCGGATAAAGTAATTAAAAAAGCATTAGAGGAAAATAAAACAAGAGAAGCAATTAATCACATTGTCAACACCTTAGATTCTAAGGAAGAAATGATTGCTAAGAAAATTGATTTAGAAGAGAAAATTGTGAAATTGACAACAGAAATTGATCAATTGGATTCAGAAATTGCACTTTTAAAAGCAAGCAAAGCAATAGAATTGGTAGCAAAGAAAAGTGTATTAGAAAATGAAAGAACATTGACTAAGACTGAATTAGAAAATATGGAGAGTCAAATCGCGGCTGTTCCAAAAGCTCCTTCTACTATTAGTGAAACAGCAATTGAGCAAATGGTTTCTTCAACTGAAGAAACACAGCTAATAGCATCCAAAGAATATTTAGAATATAAGATCAATGCAGATGCAGCTATTCGGGTTGAGAAACACATAGAAGAATCTGAAGTAAGTTTGGCACAAAAAAGACAAGACGCGAAAGATTTAATTGCGAAATCAATTGAGAAAGGTTCCAAAGTAACAAGTGCAGAAATCACTCAAGCTGTAGGGGAAGTGAAAAAAGTAGAAGATGATATTTCTTCGTCGATAGTTGAATTAGAAGGGAAACAAAAAATCACCAATGATTTAACCGCTGTAGATCCTGCAAAAGGGAAAAAAATGCAAAATCTTGTAAAAAGAGAAGTTGATCCAAAATTCAACAAAGATTTAGCAATTGCAGAAGTTACTCGACAACCAGCAGAGGGAATTGTAATCGAGGCTAAAAAATCGGATGGAATTGAATTTGTTCCAATTTCAACTCCAATTAATACCTACTCTGACGCAAATCCAATTCCTGTTGATGTTAAAAATGCATCAGGTTTAGTCTACAGAATTCAGGTAGGAGCATTCTCTAAACCAATTATGCAAGACATGTATAAATCATTTACACCGGTTTCTGGTGAGAAATTGAGCAATGGAATCACAAGATATATGGCAGGTTATTTTAACAAAAGTGTAATTGCGGACGAGGCACACGTTCAAGTTAAGGCTTTAGGTTATAGCGATGCATTTATTGTAGCTTATTGTGATGACAAAAGAATTCCATTAGCAGAAGCTAAAAATTTAGAAGCATCAGGTCAGTGTATTTCAACAAAAAGTGAATTATTTGTGATTGCAACTTCAAAAATGCCTTCAGCTACAATGGATTCAAAAGAGCCAAATACAACGGATGTAAATTACGCGAAAACACCAGGAGCTGCCCCATCTTCTCCAGTTGAAAGTCATTTAGGATTGTTTTTTACTGTTCAAGTAGGAGTTTACAATAAACCCGCAACGACTAAACAAATTAAAAACATCGATCCATTGGTAACAAAAAGATTGCCTAATGGTCAAATTCGTTATTCTACAGGTATGTTTAGTTCGATTGCAGCTGCAAAACCTAAAAAGGCAGAAGCTAGAGCAAAAGGTGTAAAAGATGCTTATATAACTGCTTATTATAAAGGAGAACGAATTACCTTGTCTCAAGCGAATGCTTTATTGAAAAAGAATGGTGATGCTATTTTAGAGAAATTTGACTTGAATTCTGAAGTTGCTGCTACAACACCAAAAGAGACTCCAAAAGAAGTTGTCGTTGTTACACCAAAGGAAACTCCAAAAGATCCAATTGTTTCTCCGGCCTACAATGTTGGACCAGATGCAGTTAGTGCAACTGCTGTTGAAACAAGATTAGGATTGTTTTTTACAGTTCAAGTAGGAGTTTACAGTAAACCAGCAAGCAAAAAACAATTATTTTATGTAACTGATTTAATAACGAAAAAATTACCAAATGGACAAATTCGTTATTCATGTGGAATGTTTAGTTCGATTGCTGCAGCAGAACCAAAAAGAGATGAAGCAATTAAAAAAGGTGTAACACAGGCATATATTACTGCTTATTACAAAGGTGAACGTATTACTATATATGAAGCAAACGAGTTATTAAGATTAAACGGAGACTCAATTTTAGAAAAATTAGAAAAATAGATTTGAGTAAGAATAAGTTTTAGCTTATTTTTGTATAATATAAATTAAATCAAATGACAGAAACAGAAATTTGCACAGAAGAATTAGTATTGGAGCAGTTGGTAGATCAAAAAGATCTGATTGTATACAATGACGATGTAAACTCATTTGATCATGTAATTTCTTCATTGATTAAGATTTGTAAACATACTGATATCCAGGCTGAACAATGTACTACAATTATTCATTATAAAGGTAGATGTCAAGTGAAAAGGGGAGAGTACGATACGTTGGAACCAATGTGTACAGCATTACTTGAAAAAGGCATTTCAGCAGAAATCGAATAAGAACTAGCCGATAGGCTAGTGAAACAGAGCAAACGTTAGAGCAGCTGATAATTTAATTAGTTAGGCTAGTGAAACAAAGCAAACGTTAGTGCAGCTGATAATTTAAGCCGATAGGCTAGTGAAACAAAGCAAACGTTAGTGCAGCTGATAATTTAAGTAGTTAGGCTAGTGAAACTTAGGTAAGTAATAAAGCAACTGATGAAAAAAATCACAAAATAGTTGTTTAACAGAAAAAAAACACTATCTTTGTGCTTACAAATTGGCTTTGTAGCTCAACTGAATAGAGCACTACATTACGGCTGTAGAGGTTTTAGGTTTGAATCCTAACAAGGTCACAAAATGAGAAGCTAGATGATTGTTTATCAATTATCTAGCTTTTTTTTTGTTCCCATATTGTTCCCGTAGTTTTATAAAACATAAAAAAAGGGATCAACTTTGATGAAGGTCGTTAATAGTTTTATTGAGTTAACAAATAGGTTTCAAGAGATGTTTGTAATAGTGGGGTCCATTTGCTTTTTAAAATTTCTGGCATTATTCTAACATAATTAAATATTTTATTTTGAATTGATACAGACAGTAAGGGGGCACCGTTGTCGCATTCAAAAATATTTATTGTGTTAAAGTATGCTTCACCTCGCCTAAAACAGTCATTTAACTGAAGTAATCCTAGCTTAAAATTTTCTCTTATATCTTCATCACTTACATAATTACCTTTTTCATTTTCAATTCGATTATGAACTCTTTCAAGGCTTTTATCTACATTTTCTAAAGTCAAAAATAACAGGATTTTTTCATAGCCTGCTTGAGTAAATCTATTTATATCATCAAAAGGATTCTTCCTAAGATTACTTTCATAAATAAAATCCTTTTTATTTAAAATTGCATCCTTTAAACTTTCAATGAAGTATTTCTCAACTTGTTCTGATACATTAAAAGGATTAGATGAATTTTCTATTAACTTTTCTACATTGTCTAGATCAATATAAATAAAATCATTAGTATCAAGAAATGATTTTATAAGATCTCTACCATAGGTAGATTTCCCTACACCATTACATCCAGCAAGTACTATTAATTTCATTACGAATTAACAAAGAATACCTACTTCTTTTAATCGTGAGTGTGAAGGATGATTATTTTTAAAATAAGTACGATCCCTATCTGCATAAGTTGGATTTTCTTTTACAAAATTACTAATTGATTCTGCATTAAAATTAAGGTCTAGCTTTGTAGCATCTTTTATAATGGGAAGCATTGTAATTTGAGGAAAATTTTTAATATAATAATCTAGTATAATATCATCTCGTAAGATCTCATTTTTATTAGTTGTAGACCAAGGAGTTCCAAAATTATGTGTCAAATCACTTAATTGATCACCGCTTTTTTCTCCATAAATTGCAAGAACTCCGTCAATTACAATTTTAGCATTTTTTGAAATACTATCTACATTATAAGAACTTACAATTTCCTTTGAAAACAATCTTTTTCCACTATGGATTTTAAACAATTCTGTTATTACAGGTCCACCAGTATAAGCAAAAATATCATCAACAAATAATTTTTTATTGTAACAAGTTAAATACCAACAATAAGAAATATAAGTCAGTTTTTGTACCTTCATCGTTGTTGGACGGTTACATTTACTTTCAATATACTTTGCTATATTTCCTAAGTTTGGCGACATCATAACTACTAAATTTTAGAAATTTAATGCATAATATAATTGTTCAAAAAACACAATAATATATACTACACTCTCTATTATATGTAAAATTAAAGAAAATAATGTAGAATATCTATTATTTTCTTTAATAATTGAGATTAACATTTGTTAATTTAAAATTAGACACTAATAACATAAATCTTAAATATTTTAACTCACTGCTAAATAGTAATATTTTATTGTAGTTCATTATGTTAACAAACTCCTTTAAGTTTTAATCGCAAACTGACTTACTACTTAATTTAAGTATAACAAGGCGATTAATTCAGGTTGCTTAAAATTGATATATATGACTAAAATTTAGGGGGTCAAAAATCACAAATTTTCAAATTCTAAATCAATTTTTATTGTTTCGC
Source organism: Flavobacteriales bacterium (assembly GCA_947474675.1). Taxonomy (GTDB): domain Bacteria; phylum Bacteroidota; class Bacteroidia; order Flavobacteriales_D; family Crocinitomicaceae; genus CAIUKX01. Next base: position 183 of record CANJKA010000042.1, on the reverse strand, counting down.
AATTAAACCCTTTTTCTAGTAGCCAACATTCTAAAAGTCGATATTCATCAATACTTAATTTAATTATAGACAATTTGGGGATCAAGTTACTTTCCAGAAAGCTGTGATAAAAAAGGCAAAAAAACAAGTTGTATAATTCCGAAAAAGACACCCCCCATCAATATTTGATCGACTTCCTCTTCT
>CANJKA010000041.1 GCA_947474675.1 Flavobacteriales bacterium | reverse complement strand
CTTGATTGTTGAACCCAAATTATCAGGATCTCGCCCATTATAATTATTTGTATGATAAGTAACTCCAGTTGTTGTATTTCCATCTGGATCGATTGTCGCTAAGCAAAATTGAATTCCAATATTTGCTGCAATTCCTTGAAATTCTGGGCGAAGGGAAGAGAATCCAGTGTTTGTAGCACTATAATCTTGATTCAAAATATCAATAGCTGAATTGATTTGTTGCATTGTTATTTGTGTAGGACTTGAACTTTTGTTAATGTGAAAAACAATTGGGATAGTGATAATAACTGTTTTATTACTTTTCTCTTGATTGACTGCAAATTGTTTTGTAAAAACCTCAAGTTCTTCTTTTTCTACTAAAAAAAAAGGACTTTTTATCTGAATGTTTTTTGAAATATCAAATCCACAATGTGCTTGTTTTTCAGATAAATTTGTTTCTTGTGCTAGAATATTCAAAATTGAATTGAACACAAATATTAGAGGGATGATTTTTTTCATAGAGATTTGTATATTTATAGTGTATAACTCTACAAATTTCAAACAATTTATGATTTCTTAATGGTTGTAAATTATCCCAATTTTATAGTATGTTATCCTGATAAAAATAAGTTACTCTAATTTTTTTAAAACAAGTTTGTGTCTTAGTATACGATAAGTTTTTCACTTGAAATTTGATCACCTACAATAGTGGATACTGTATATATCCCTGAGCTTAAACTTTCTTGTAGTTGTAAGGTAAATGATTCACGTGTATTTAACAAAGTTATTGATGTTGAATAGATTGTTTTTCCAATTCCATCCGTAATCATTATTTTCAAAAGTTCATTTTTATTTCCATTTACATTGATTGTAATAGGTTCAAATCCTTTTATCGGGTTTGGATAAATTCCTGATTTCTTTAACGTATTTAAAGTTGAAATTGTTCTCAAAGGAAATGTTTCAGTGTTTCCGTCAAAATCAGTCTGTTTTAATCTATAATAAGATATTCCTTGGTAAGGAAATTCGTCAACTGTATTATAAACTAAATTCCCAGAATAGTTTCCAGCCCCATTTAGCTTAGCTACCCATTCATAATTGATCCCATCTATTGTTTTTTCGATTGTAAAATAATCATTGTTTATTTCTGATGCTGTTTCCCAAGTTAATTCCACTTTTCTATCAATCAGTTTTGCATCAAATGAAACGAATGAAATTGGTAACGATATTCCCGTACTTCCAAAAGTGAACGGACTAAATTCAGTAATATCTGCATTTGAATAAATGGTTCCCGTGTTTGTAGTAGAGCATAAACCTGTTGTGGTTACGGCATCTATATTCGCCTTTTCCCAATAATTATTTGCTGAATCCCAATGGGCAATTCTTAAATTTGAACAACCAGGTAATGAACTGGCTGTTGCACTTTCCCAATATAATTCTATAACCGCGTCAATTGTACCGACTCTTGAAAGTGTCCAATATTCTAGATCTGACACCCACATTAGAGGAGTAGTTTCAGTTTTATAAGTTGTAGTGTTTGCATAAGCTGCATTAAAATATTGAGCTATAAAAGTTTCAGATGAGGCAATGCTAGAAATTTTCATTCTTCTCCATCTTGTACCATCTCCTAATGGAAATATAAAATCTGTTGCACCAATTTTTTTCATTGGACCATCCACAAAGCTTGCAGCAGATCCTGAAGTAGATGTTGACCCAGCATTCATTGTCAAATAATTAGGATTGCTGGTGTAAATGTTTCCATCTGTTAAAGTTAATCCAGCTGTTACAATTGCAGGAGTTGAGAATGTTAATCCTGTTGAACTTGTGTTGTTCATCGTGAGATTATAAAAAGATGTTGTCGTTGAACCGGAAAGTGATTGAGCTGCAGATCCGTTGAATGTTACTGTTTTTGTTCTTGCTGTAAAAATCCCATTGTTGATCCAATTTCCCGTTAGTGAAATATCATATAAATTAGTTCCATCTTGACTTACATTAAATCTGCAGGATGCGCCGATTGTAATATTTCCGTTTACGGTTAAATCATTAACTAAAAAGACATACGGATAAACACCTCCAGAAAGTATACTGTAAATTGTAATACTCGGAAGTGTAGTTTGACTTTCGATCCAATATCCAACTGTTGAAATGGCAGATGTAGAAGCATCACCAATTTGAATTGTCCCACCGGTAATTGTGGATGAACAATACATTACTATATCATTTGCTGAGGCAGTTTCATTTCTTAATACGATTGAACCGCCACTCATTATAAATGAACTTCCTGCCGCAGTAAAATCCATTCCCCCTGTTGAACCTGTAAATGAAATAGAGGTTAAAATGGTTACTACTCCTCCGCTTTGAGTATATGTCGTTGTGTTAGAAGTATTAGTGCCTTGAATTCTACCTGAAACAGTTACACTCCCTCCTTCTACTGTAAAAATAGAGCCTGTAAAATATTTAATCGAATTTCCACTTTGTGTGCCTACATTAAATGATCCTAAAGTAATTCTCAATAATCCTTTTAAATCATAGGAATCATCAATTGCTGTTGTTGTAACGTTTGGATTATTTAACCAAATTCCAGCAGTTGCTACAATATTATAATAAGTTCCTTGTTGAAATAGTGTATTGGTAAATGTATAAGTTCCTGAAAATTTAATTGTTCCATTTTGTAGTTGGTTAGCTGAACCAGCTGAAGAGTGTAAAAAATTGGCACAAGCTTGAAAATTTGACGATGAAATTTCTAAAATGTTTGAATTAGATGTTCCCATGTTTAGGCCAACATAACTAAAACGTGTTGTAGTGCCTGAGCCACTTATAGTTTGATTACCATTTCTATTAAAAGTAACGGTGCAAACCAAGGTGCTACCACCTCTTGACATATCAAATGTTCCTGCATTTGATATGTTTCCTGCAATACTTAAAGTGTTCGTAAAAGTACCAGCTGCTTGCGTAATAAATGATCCCCCAGATGCATTAATTGTTAAATCTCCAGAAATTGTCATTGTTCTGATTGCTGATCCATCAAAAGTTAATTTACCTGTTCCTGCTATTACCACTGAAGGAGCTGTGCAATTTGTATTAATTGTGATAGTGTGCCCAGTGAGAATTGTAATAATTGCAGCTGAACTTGTTGGAACCAACGTTGCAGTTGCCCATGAACTATTGTTTGAAGAGGATTCCCAATTTCCTGCTGTGTTCCAACTACCTGTTATTCTAGATCTGAAATAATCAGTGGCGTTTGAAACTGCTCCCGATGAAAAAGAGAATAGTACAAAAATACTTGACAATAAAAATACTTGTCTTAAAAAGTTTCTGCTTGAAAATTGCAATTTTGAATTAGCCAATTCTTTCATTTTTATTAATTAAAATAAATACATGAAAGCGGCTTTGGAAAAAGATAGTTTATTAGAAAAATAGTCTATCAGTCCTCAAGGATGTTCGCTTCTTAAATAATCTATTTGAAGCGGCTTCGGTAATGAAAAAAATCATACCTCAAGGATCCTCACTTAATTGGTGTAAAGATAAATCATTCAATCCATATAAATATTAACAAAAGATCGTAATTTTGTTAATTGTTAATAACTAATCAATTGCGAACCTAGCTTAACGCGTTTAGCAAGTAAATTTTTCATTTCAATAGAAGAACATAATTAGATTACGATTATAAAAAGTAGATTTGTTTCTTAATTTTCTTCTTTGACATTCTGAAATATGTCAAAGAAGAATCTTTAAAAAGTGAGATTTTAAATAAATTGAAATTATCTTTATAGCATAATAAATTAAAACATGGCAAAGGTTAAATCAGCATTTTTCTGTCAAAATTGTGGTCACGAAGCTCCGAAATGGTTGGGTAAATGCCCATCATGTAGTGAATGGAATACTTTCGTTGAAGAAATTGTAGAAAAGAATACTTCAGAAGTAGTTGCTTTTTCAACTTCGAGAAGAAATGCGAAACCTCAAGCTTTGCAAACAATCGAAAATCAAGAACATGCTCGAATCATTTTAAAAGATGATGAAATGAATCGTGTTTTGGGTGGGGGAGTTGTTCCAGGATCTTTGATTTTATTCGGAGGTGAACCTGGAATTGGAAAATCAACATTGATTCTTCAATTGGCTGTCATGGAAAAAGAAATGTGCATTTTATATGTTTCTGGAGAAGAAAGTGAACAACAAATTAAAATGCGTGCTGAAAGAATTGGACTTGAAAATCAAGAATGTTTTATTTTAACCGAAACAAACCTTCAAAATATATTAGCACAAGCGGAAGAAATTAAACCAAAATTATTGGTGATTGATTCCATTCAAACAGTTTATAATTCAAACATTGAAAGTTCACCTGGAAGTATTTCTCAAGTGAGAGAATGTACTGCTCAATTATTACGTTACGCCAAACAGACCGGTGTTCCAGTATTTTTAATTGGACATATAACTAAGGAAGGATCACTTGCCGGACCAAAAGTGTTAGAGCACATGGTCGATACGGTGATGCAATTTGAAGGGGATCGAAATCATGTGTATCGATTATTGAGAACCATAAAAAATCGTTTTGGAAGCACGAATGAATTAGGGATTTATGAAATGTTAGGAAATGGACTTCGTCAGGTTTCTAATCCTTCTGAGATTTTAATCACGAATACCGATTCAACCTTGAGTGGAATTGCTATAGCAGCAACACTAGAAGGAAACCGACCTATTTTAGTAGAAGTTCAAGCCTTGGTAAGTACAGCTGCTTATGGAACACCACAAAGATCTTCAACTGGTTTTGATGGAAGAAGATTAAACATGCTGTTGGCTGTTATGGAAAAAAGGTGTGGATTTAAATTGGGAGCAAAAGATGTTTTCTTAAACATTGCTGGAGGAATAAAAGTGGACGATCCAGCTATCGATTTGGCGGTTGTAGCAGCAGTACTTTCTTCCAATACTGATATTCCTATAAATGGATCAACATGTCTTTCAGCTGAAGTTGGATTGTCAGGGGAAATTAGACCAGTAAATAGAATTGATCAACGAATTCATGAAGCCGAAAAATTAGGATTTGAACGAATTATTATCTCAAAGCATTCAAAAGGAATCGAACAAAAAAATTACAAAATAGAATTGATTAAATGTGGGAAAATGGATGAGGTGGTTAAAGCTTTGTTTGCTTAAACAATTTCTAAAATATTATAACTACATTTGAACAACTTGCGGTTATGGAAGAATTTAAAGAAAAAATACCAAAGAAAAAAGCTTCTAAATTTTCTAAATTTATTAAATTATTAGGACCTGGTCTTGTAACTGGTGCTAGTGATGATGATCCGTCTGGAATAGCAACTTATTCTCAGGCTGGAGCAGCTTATGGATTAGCTACTTTATGGACTTCTATTATCGCATTTCCTTTAATGGCTGCTATTCAACAAATGTGTGCTAGAATAGGTCTTGTAACTTCTCAAGGATTGACGGGTACTATCAAAAAAAGTTATCCCAAACCGGTATTATATTTAATGCTTGTCTTTAGTTTTCCCGCAATTGTAATGAACATCGGAGCTGATATTGCAGGGATGGGAGCAGTAGGAAACCTTTTGTTCCCCTCTATCCATGCTTCTATTTTTAGTGTTTTTTTTACAGTACTCCTTTTAGGGTTAATCATTTATTTACCGTATCAAAAAATTGCATCGATCCTGAAATATTTGTGTGTGGTAATGATTGTTTATTTAGTTGTTCCTTTTTTATACAAGCAAAATTTCACGGAGATTATTAAGGCAACTTTTATCCCAACAATTAAATTCGATAAAGAGTTTATTGCCATTTTAGTCGGAATTTTAGGAACTACAATTTCTCCTTATCTCTTTTTTTGGCAGGCTTCAGTTGAAGTTGAAGAGATGAAAAATAAGAAAAGACATTTAATTGTTAACAAGAAAATTATTCATGAGATGAAGAAAGACGTTGATTTTGGAATGTTATTTTCGGGGCTTGTTATGTTTTTCATTATTCTAACAACAGGTACAGTATTATTTCAAGGAGGAATTCATAAAATTGATACCGTTGAACAAGCTGCTTTAGCTTTAAAACCATTAGCTGGAAATCTAGCATATTTACTTTTTGCTATTGGTGTGATTGGGACAGGTCTAATAGCCATTCCAGTTTTATGTGGTTCTCTTTCGTATATTTTTACAGAAACGTTTGGTTGGGAACAAGGGTTAGATAAGAAATTTCACGAAGCCAAAGCTTTTTATATCATAATTGGAATATCATTATTATTAGGATTGTCACTAAATTACATAGGAATATCACCAATTGACGCGTTGATTTATACAGCAATTTTATACGGTTTAACTGCCCCCGTTTTGATCGCAATTATCCTTCACATTTCCAATAATAAAAAGATTATGGGGAAATTTGTTAATGGTAGATTATCAAATATTTTAGGGTTTACAGCGTTGATTATTATGACTTTATCTGCTGTCGTATTGGTTTATTTACAATTTAAAGATTAATTATGATTGATTATCGTTTGTATTTTAATCTAATACCTTCTTGTCTAAAATTACATTTTGAATTTAATCCTTGGGAAATAACATGTAAACTTCCTCAGCTGATAGAAAAACTTATTTTAGAATTAGATGATAGTTTTATTGTTTCTGAAGGAATTGCTATTCATAAAACCGTAGTTATTGAAAAGGGAGTTACTTTAAAAGCTCCAATAATTATATGCGAAAACTCTTTTATTGGAGCTAATGCCTATTTAAGAGGAGGAGTTTTTTTAGGTAAATCAGTTATAGTTGGACCAAGTTGTGAAATTAAATCAAGCATCATTTTAGATAAGAGTTCAATTGCTCATTTCAATTTTATTGGTGATACTCTAATCGGAAACAACGTAAATTTTGAAGCTGGCTCGGTTACGGCAAATTCACATAATGATCGTGAAATTAAAAAGATTTCAGTTGTATATGAATCATCTATTATTCAAACAGGCATTGAAAAATTTGGATCTTTAGTTGGTGATAATTGTAAAATTGGAGCAAATTCTGTTTTAAGTCCAGGGACTATTTTAGAGCCTTCTACAATTGTAAAAAGGCTCGAGTTGGTTGAACAAACTTAAAATCAATCACAATATTCAAAAATCATTTCAATCAATTCGCTGATATCTTCTTCAAAATCTAAGGTACCTTCTTCGTATTTTGATTCATTGAAAATCATTTCACAGTAAAATTTCACAAAAGGACTGGAGATTTTTTTTCCTTCATGTGCTTGAATTAAATACCCAAAATACATTTTTAAATCATCTGGAGCTTCGGACAATCCAATCATTCTGTAAATGATTTGCCAATTGTTTAAAGGGAAAGATTCAGGATCAATTGCAACTTGTTTGTTTTCCGCTAATTTTTTTGATAATTCCCAAACAAAAACATCCGTTTCATATTGTTGAACGACCAATGAATAAACGAGTTCTTCAATTCCTTCTGGAGTTGCTGGATCAATTGGGTCTAAAAGAAAATACATACTGATTGAGATTTTTTATAAAAGTATTGAAAATTTTGAAGTAACAATCCATCTTAGATAAATCAATCGTATATAATCCCAATAAATTCCTTACTTTTGAAGACTGATTTAAAATTTAAAACATTCGCGATGTATTTAAAAAAAATAAAGAAATTAGCAGCGAACCAAAACTTGGTCGTTGTTGGAGATAAAAAAACGAAATTGTCTAAAACTGTTGCCGATCATGTCGCTTCATTTTTCAAAGATTTTGTAAAAGGTGAGAAAGATTCTGATTATTTGAAAACTCCTGATTGTTTTTATTTCTTCGTGAAATCAACTGATAATAACGAAAAATTAAGAGTTGCAGGATCAGATATTCGTAAACATTTACCCAAAGAAGTGGAAGAAATTTCAATTGTTGGGGATGTCGATAAACTGATTTTTGTTGCTGAAGGATTGGCATTAGCTAATTATCAATTCCTTCGTTATTTCAACGATGCTGATAAAAAAGCAAATAAATTAAATACAATTTTCTTACAAGAAGATGTTGATTCTGATCAAATTGAATCGATGAATAATACGATTAAAGCTGTTTTATGGGCTAGAGATATGGTAAATGAACCAGTTTCTTATTTAACAGCAATGAAATTAGCAGATGAAATTGAACTTCTTTCAAAAGATGCACCAATTTCAGTAGAGATATTTCATAAAGCTAAAATTGAAGCACTTAAAATGGGTGGACTTTTAGCTGTAAATAAAGGTTCAATTGATCCTCCAACTTTTACAGTTATTGAATACAAACCTAAAAAAGCAACGAATAAAAAACCAATTGTTTTAGTTGGTAAAGGAGTTGTTTATGACACAGGTGGATTGAGTTTAAAACCAACAAAAGGTTCAATGGATTCAATGAAATGTGACATGGGCGGAGCTGCCTGTGTTAGTGGAGCAATCTACGCTGCAGCTTTAAATAAATTAAACGTTCATGTAATTGCTTTGATCCCTTCGACAGATAATCGTCCAGGTGGAAATGCATACGCTCCTGGAGATGTTGTAACAATGTTTGATGGTACAACCGTTGAAGTTTTAAATACAGATGCTGAAGGAAGAATGATTTTAGCGGATGCCTTGGCTTATTCTAAAAAATATGATCCTGAATTAGTAATTGATGCGGCGACTTTAACAGGCTCGGCAGTTGCTGCTATCGGAACGAAGGCTTCTTGTATTATGGGAAATGCTTCTGAAAAAGTATTCTCACAATTGGATAAGGCTGGAAATGAAGAACATGAACGAGTTGTTCGTCTTCCATTCTGGGATGAGTATTACGAAGAAGTTAAATCAAAAGTAGCTGATTTAAAAAATCTAGGTGGACCTTATGCTGGAATGATTACAGCAGGGAAGTTTTTAGAACATTTTGTGAAATCACCTTATGTACATATTGATATTGCAGGTCCAGCTTGGTTGGATTCAGAAGAAAATTACAAAGGAGTTGGAGGTACAGGAGTTGGAGTTAGATTGTTATTTAACTTCTTAAAAAACTATAAATAAGAATGGAAAAACATACACATGTTGAGAAAGAAGTAGGAAGTTTGCATCCGATTCGTGTTGGTATTTCCATTGGAGATGTAAACGGAATTGGACCTGAAGTTATTATAAAAGCATTGAATGACAACCGAATTCTTTTGGATTGTACACCAATCATTTATGGTTCAACAAAAACAATTTCGTACCACAAAAAAGCAATTGGCGACAATGATTTCATGTATACAACCTGTAAATCAGCTGACGAAGCGTTGAACAGAAAAGTAAATATTATCAATGTTTGGAATGAAGAAATTAATTTCGAATTAGGGAAAGCAACTGAAATAGGAGGGAAGTTTGCATTTTTATCGTTAGAAGCAGCAACCGCTGATTTGGCGGCAGGAAAAATAGATGTTTTGGTTACAGCTCCAATTTCAAAAGAAGCGATGGCAAAATCAGGATTTCAATTTCCAGGTCACACAGAATATTTAGCTGACAAAGCAGGAATGGATGATGCTTTAATGATGATGGTTGGACAAACAATGAGAGTTGCTTTAGTAAGTTCTCATATCCCATTAAAAGATGTTAGTACATCACTTACACAAGAAAAGATTCATCAAAAAATTAAGACTTTTGAAAAAAGTTTAAAAGCTGATTTCGGAATAATTCGACCGAAAATTGCGGTTTTTGGAGTTAATCCACATGCTGGTGAGAATGGAAAGATGGGATCTGAAGAAATTGATGTTATCCTTCCTGCAATTAATCAAGCAAAAACGGAGAATATTTTAGCCTTTGGACCTTTTCCAGCTGATGGATTTTTCGGATCTTCTGCTATGAGTCAATACGATGGTATTTTAGCGATGTATCACGATCAAGGATTAACAGCATTTAAAGCACTTTCTTTTGATGACGGAGTGAATTTTACAGCAGGACTTCCAGTTGTAAGAACTTCACCAGATCACGGGACAGCTTTTGACATAGTTGGACAAAATAAAGCATCTGCTCAATCGATGAGAAGTGCAATTTATTTGGCTATGGATATTTTTCGCAATCAAAAAGCAAAAAAAGAAATGACAGCCAATCCGCTGAAAATTCAGCCAGTAGATAAGAAAAAGCTGTCTTCATTTGAATAAAAACAATACTAGGATTGAAAAAAAGTAAAGGATATTAACAATTTTAAGTTTAAATCATTATCTTTGCAGTCCGAAATTATGGGAAGTAGTTATGTCGAATAGAGAGTTTATCATACCGTTTGTAGGTTTAAAGACTGGTAATCACTTGTTTGAGTTTGATATTACCGACTCTTTTTTCAGTGAAATAGAAGATTCAATTATACAACGTGGAAACGTTCACGTACGTTTGGAGCTTGAAAAGAAGGAACAAATGCTTATTGGTATTTTCGATGTCGAAGGATTAGTGACTACCAGCTGCGATAGATGCACAGATCCAATCGAAGTTGATGTTGAGGGAGAATACCAGATCGTTTATAAGTTTGGCGGAGATCCATCAGAAAACGAAGGTCTGATAGTTTTGGAAGAACAAGCGTTTGAATTAGATGTAAAAATGAATATTTATGAATTGATAGCGGTTTCATTACCGGTTAGAACAATTCATGACAAAGAAGATTGCAATCCAGAAATGATTGCATTACTCGATAAATACCTTATCAACTCAATGGATGATGATGAGGATGATGACTTCGATGATGATGACGATGATTTTGATGATGACGATTTTGATGACGATGATGACGACGACGATTCAGATGATGATAATTCAGATGATGATGACGACAAAAAAGATAATGGTGAGATTGATCCAAGATGGTCAATTTTGAAAAATTTGAATTAAAGATTTTAAATAAAATAAAATGGCACATCCAAAAAGAAGAATCTCGACAACGAGAAGAGACAAAAGAAGAACGCATTTCAAAGCAGTAGCTGACAATATCGCGACTTGTCCAACAACAGGACAACCACATTTGTTTCACCATGCACACTGGCATGAAGGGAAACTTTACTATAAAGGTAGAGTAGTAGCTGAAAAAGAAGTTGCGATTTAATTATTGCTAAATAAATATTCTTCTTTATGAAGATTGGAATTGATATTTTTGGTGGTGATTTTGCTCCAGATGCTAATGTAGCTGGAGCAATACTCGCACAAAAAGAACTTCCACAGGATTCTAAAATAGTTCTGTTAGGCAATCAAGATCAAATCTTGACTTGCCTTTCTGAGCATGGAGGAAATCCTGAGGATTTCGAAATTGTGCATGCACCAGATGAGATTACTATGCACGATCATCCGACGAGAGCAATACCTCAAAAACCTAACAGTAGTATATCTGTAGGTTTTGATTTATTAGCGAGTGACGAGATTCAAGCATTTGCTAGTACAGGGAATACTGGTGCTATGTTAGTAGGATCTATTTATAAGATTCATACGATACCAGGCATTATTCGTCCGTGTATTACTTCCACTTTACCTTGTATTGATGGCAGTAATTCTATTTTGTTAGATGTTGGTTCTAATGCTGATTGTAAGCCTGATGTGTTGTATCAGTTTGCTTTATTAGGAAGTTTGTATGCGAAAAATGTATACGGAGTTGAAAATCCTAGAATTGCTTTATTGAGTATTGGTGAAGAAGAGTCGAAAGGAAATCTTTTAACTATTGCAACATACAAGTTGTTACAAGAATCTGATGAAGTTAATTTTGTTGGGAATGTGGAAGGTAGAGATCTTTTCTTAGGAAAAGCAGACGTTATTGTTTGTGATGGTTATACTGGAAATATTGTCTTGAAAGAAGCTGAAGGAATATATAACCTGATGAAACAAAGAGGTATCAAAGATGAATATTTTGATCGTTTCAATTATGAAAATTATGGCGGAACAGCTATTTTAGGAGTAAAAGGAAATGTGATTATTGGTCATGGTATTTCTAATGATATTGCTGTCAAAAACATGATAAAACATGCGTATGAAGTGGCAAAATCAGGTTTATCGAAAAAAATTAACGAAGCATTCAATTAAATCATGAGCAAAATTACAGCAGCAATTACTGGAGTTCAAGGATATGTACCTGATTACGTTTTAACGAACGAACTTCTTGCAGAAATCGTTGATACCAACGATGAGTGGATCATGTCTAGAACTGGAATCAAGGAAAGACGTATTCAAAAGGAAGGAGCTTCTTCTGATATGGCTGTCGAAGCTGTAAAAGGATTATTGGCAAAAACGGGAACGAATCCTGATGATGTTGATTTAGTGATTTTGGCAACAGTAACTCCTGATTACCCTTTTCCAAGTACTGCAAATGTACTTTGTGATAAAGTTGGAATTAAAAATGCGTGGGGTTTTGATTTAATTGCGGCTTGTTCGGGGTTTATTTATGCTCTTTCTACAGGTTCTCAATTTATTGAAACAGGAAAATATAAAAAAGTAATCGTAGTTGGTGTTGATAAAATGTCTTCTATAATTGATTACGAAGACAGACAAACATGTATCATTTTTGGTGATGGATGTGGTGCTGTTTTACTTGAACCAAATTTTGAAGGAAATGGAATCCTTGATTTCATTCTTAGAAGTGATGGTGCAGGAAGAGAATTTTTAATTCAACCTGCAGGTGGTAGTGCAAATCCTCCTACTATTCAAACAGTAGAAGACAGAATGCATTATGTAAAACAAGAAGGTAAATCAGTTTTCAAATTTGCAGTTACTAACATGGCAGAAGTTTCGGCTGAAATCATGGAAAAAAATAATCTTTCGAGTGATGACGTTGATTGGTTAGTTCCACATCAAGCGAACTTAAGAATCATTGATGCGACAGCAAATCGTATGGGGTTACCGAGAGAGAAAGTAATGATAAACATAGAGAAATACGGTAATACTACTGCTGGAACTCTACCCTTATGTTTATGGGATTATGAAAAACAATTGAAAAAAGGAGATACCCTAATACTTTCTGCATTTGGTGGAGGATTTACTTGGGGAGCTGTTTATTTGAAATGGGCTTATAATTCATAAAATAAAATATTAATTTCTAAAAACTCAAAAAATGAATATTACAGAAATTCAAGACTTAATAAAGTTTGTTGCAAAATCAGGTGTTACTGAGGTTGAAATCGAAAAAAAAGATTTTAAAATTGTTATCAAATCTGAAAAAGCAGGGAAATTAGAACAACAATATATTGTTCAACAAACAATGCCGATGGCTGCTCCAGTTGCTCAACAAATTGCTGCTGCTCCTGTCGCTCCTGCTGCTCCAGTTGTAACTGAAAGTGATGATTCTAAATATATCGTTGTTAAATCTCCAATGATTGGTACTTTTTACCGTTCAGCTGGACCAGACAAAGAATCTTTTGTAAATGTTGGTCAATCAATTGGAAAAGGTGATACAGTTTGTATTATTGAAGCAATGAAATTATTCAATGAAATTGAAGCAGAAATTTCAGGTAAAATTGTTAAAGTTTTAGTTGATGATGCATCTCCTGTAGAATATGATCAGCCATTATTTTTGGTAGATCCTGCATAAAAAATTTAAAAAGGATTGAATTTCAATCCTTTTTTGTTTTACATTAAAATCTTCAAACATGTTTAAAAAAATATTAATTGCCAATAGAGGTGAAATTGCTTTGCGTATAATTCGTACGTGTAAAGAGATGGGAATCAAAACTGTTGCTGTTTATTCTACAGCTGATAAAGACAGTTTACCTGTACGATTTGCAGATGAAGCGGTTTGTATCGGACCACCAGAAAGTTCAAAATCATATTTATCTATTTCGAATATAATCGCTGCTGCTGAAATTACAAATGCTGATGCTATTCACCCAGGTTATGGTTTTCTTTCTGAAAATGAGAAATTCTCTAGAGTTTGTCAAGAACATAACATTAAATTTATCGGAGCTTTACCTGAGCAAATTGCAGGTATGGGAGATAAAGCAAGTGCAAAAGCAACAATGATTGCAGCTGGTGTTCCTTGTGTTCCTGGTTCTGCTGGATTATTGAAAGACGTTGAAGATGCAAAAGAACAAGCAAGAAAAATTGTATATCCTGTTATCATGAAAGCAACTGCTGGTGGTGGTGGAAAAGGTATGCGTATTGTTTGGAAAGAAGAAGATTTAGAAGCACACTGGGATTCTGCAAGAAAAGAATCTGCTGCTGCTTTTGGAAATGACGGACTTTACATGGAAAAATACATTGAAGAACCTCGTCACATTGAAATTCAAATTGCGGGGGATGTTTTTGGAAATGCTTGTCACCTTTCGGAAAGAGATTGTTCTATTCAACGTCGTCACCAAAAATTGGTTGAAGAAACTCCTTCTCCTTTTATGACTGACGAACTTCGTGAAAGAATGGGTGAAGCAGCTATCAAAGCAGCAAAATCTGTTAAATACGAAGGTGTAGGAACAGTTGAATTTTTGGTCGATAAAAACCGTGATTTTTATTTCATGGAGATGAATACGCGTATTCAGGTTGAACATACAATTACAGAAGAAGTAATCGATTTCGATTTGATCAAAGAACAAATCAAATTAGCATACGGTGTTCCAATTTCTGGTGTTAATTATTATCCTAACATGCATTCTATACAATGTAGAATAAATGCAGAAGATCCAGATAAAGATTTCAGACCGTCACCAGGAAAAATAACAGATTATCATTCTCCTGGAGGTCATGGTGTTCGTGTTGACTCTCATGTTCATGCAGGATATTCTATTCCTCCATATTATGACTCTATGATTGGAAAATTGATTACAGTTGCTCAAACAAGAGAAGAGGCGATTTTAAAAATGAAAAGAGCATTAGGTGAATATATCATTGAAGGTGTAAAAACAACAATTCCTTTTCATTTAAAATTAATGGATGATCCAAAATTTAATAGTGGTGATTTTACAACTGCATTCATGGATACATTTGAATATTAAGATTTTATATTTATAAAAAAAGCGAATACTAGTCAACTAGTATTCGCTTTTTTAGTAAATTAATTTCGATATTTATATTTCCCAATCAAATCTTTTTTGAAGTAAGCCGAATACAAAAGTTTTCACTTCTTTGTTTTCTATTTTATTTATCACATCATCTATAAAAGCTGAAATCATAAGTTTTCTTGCAGATTTTTCTGATAATCCTCTAGCTCTTAAATAAAAGACTGCTTCTTCGTCTAATTGCCCCGTAGTTGATCCATGTGAACATTTTACGTCATCTGCATAGATTTCTAATTCTGGTTTTGAATTAATCGTTGCATCATCACTTAAAAGAACATTTGCATTCGATTGAAAAGCATTTATTTTCTGAGCATCTTTACGAACGAATACTTTGCCATTAAATACTGCGGTAGATTTATCGTTGACAACACCTTTGTATAATTCATGTGATTCACAATGAGCTGCAATATGATCAACCATCGTATGATTGTCGACATGTTGATTTCCTTTTAATAAATAGGCTCCATTTAAATTTGTACAACAATTTTGACCAATCACCTTGATGTTCAAGTTATTTCTAACTAATGCACCGTTCAATGTAATTGTATTTATTGTAAAGGTTGAATTTTTTGCTTGTTCAACTTGTTCTGTTGAAACTTGATAGCAAGAATCGTCTTCAAATTGGATTTTATCCAAAGTTAAGTGTGCATTTTCTTCAACAAATATTTCGGTTACACTATTCGTAAAAGATTCAGTTGCATTTTCAGAAAAGAATCCTTGAATGATGTGAGCCTGTGAGTTTTTCTCGCTAACGATTAGATTTCTAACATTTGAAATTGTATGTTCACCTGTTAAGATATGAATCAATTGAATCGATTTCTCTAAGATTGTTTTTTCTTTGATTAGTAGGATTGATCCATCAAGTGCATTTTGAGTATTTAAAGAATGAAAAATTTCATTTTCTAATTTTAAATTTTTCCCAACTAAAGAATTGAGTTTTTCAGTTGAAATTGTATCTTTTATAGAAGAACAAATAACTCCTTCTGGCAAGTCAGTTGAAGACAAAGAGGTGTCGATTATGCCGTTAATCAAAACGATTGTGTAAGCATCTTTTGAAATAACATATTCTGAAATGTCAGAAACTGAACCTTTTTGAATTGAGAATTTTTTGTTACTAATTTTTCCTAAACGTGTATATTTCCAGGCTTCAGTTCTTGTAGTTGGAAATTGAATCGTCTCGAGTATTTTAGAAGCTTTTTGTTTTTGTTCAGCTGCTAAAACTCCAGTATAACCATTTGTATTGATTAAATCTATTTCAGTTGAATTTAATAGTTCACTCATAACTTAACTTTTCTTAGTTTTTAATGTCTAATGTCTAAAGTCTAAAATCTAAAATCTAGTTTCTATAGAGCTAACTCTTCTTTAATCCAATCGTAACCTCTTTCTTCTAATTCAAGAGCTAATTCTTTTGATCCAGTTTTAACAATTTTACCATCAAATAAAACGTGAACAAAATCAGGAACGATGTAGTCTAATAATCTTTGGTAATGTGTAATAACAATCGTCGCATTTTCAGGAGATTTTAATATGTTAACACCATTAGCAACAATTCTCAATGCATCAATATCTAAACCTGAGTCCGTTTCATCTAAAATTGCCAACTTTGGATTTAACATTGCCATTTGAAATATTTCATTTCTTTTTTTCTCTCCACCTGAAAATCCTTCATTGACAGAACGAGAAGCTAATTTCGCATCTAATTCAACAATCGCTGATTTTTCACGAACTAACTTTAAAAAGTCTTTCGCATTTATTGGATCTTCACCATGATATTCTTTGATTTCATTTAAAGCTGCACGCAAAAAATTTACATTTGAAACTCCTGGAATTTCGATTGGATATTGAAATGCTAAAAACAATCCTTCACGGGCACGGTCTTCAGTTTTAAGATCTAATAAATCTTTCCCTTCAAAAACAACAGTCCCAGCTGTAACTTCATATCCATCACGTCCTGCAAGAACTGATGCTAAAGTACTTTTCCCAGCTCCATTAGGGCCCATAATTGCATGAACTTCTCCAGCTTTAACTTCTAAGTTTAATCCTTTAAGAATTTCTTTTCCGTCAATAGACGCGTGTAAATTTTTTATTGTAATCATCTTTTTTTAATGTTTGATTTTAGATGTTTAATGTTTGATTATCTCTATGATTCAACATTAAACATTAAAAATTTATAATTTCCTTTTGTTCATCTTTTCAGGCAGGCTGAGTGAAATTTATTTTTCATAAATTTTGTATCGAAGCTAGCCGACCGAATTATCTAAACTTATCGCTAACAATTTCTGAGCTTCAACTGCAAATTCCATTGGCAATTGATTCAGTACTTCTTTACAATATCCATTGACAATTAAGCTAATTGCTTTTTCGCTGCTAATTCCTCTTTGTTGGCAATAGAAAATTTGATCTTCCCCAATTTTAGAAGTTGTCGCTTCGTGTTCAATTTTAGCCGAACTGTTTTTACATTCGATATAAGGAAAAGTATGTGCCCCACACTCATCTGACATTAACAACGAATCACATTGCGAGAAGTTTCTAGCATTTGTTGCTCCTTTGTGAATTTGAACCAATCCTCTATAAGAGTTATTTGATTTTCCTCCAGAAACTCCTTTAGAGATAATTGTACTTTTCGTATTTTTACCTAAGTGGATCATTTTTGTTCCAGTATCAGCTTGTTGGTGATGGTTTGTTACTGCAACTGAATAAAATTCACCGACAGAATTATCACCTTTTAATATGCAAGAAGGATATTTCCAGGTTACAGCTGAACCAGTTTCTACTTGTGTCCAAGAAATTTTCGCATTTTTTTCACAAATACCTCTTTTTGTAACAAAGTTGAAGATTCCACCTTTTCCATCTTTGTCTCCAGGATACCAGTTTTGAACAGTTGAATATTTTATTTCAGCATCATCCATTGCTATTAATTCTACAACAGCAGCATGCAACTGATTTTCATCTCTCATAGGAGCGGTACAACCTTCTAAATAAGACACGTAAGAACCTTGGTCGGCAACAACTAATGTTCTTTCAAATTGTCCAGTTCCTTGTTCGTTTATTCTAAAATACGTTGAAAGTTCCATTGGACATCTAACACCTTTTGGAATATAGCAAAAAGATCCGTCTGTAAAAACTGCAGAATTTAAGGCTGCATAGAAATTATCAGTAGTAGGAACAACCGATCCCATGTATTTTTTAATTAACTCAGGATGATTTTTAACACCTTCAGAAAATGAACAAAAAATAATTCCTAATTCGGATAGTTTTGATTTGAAAGAAGTAGCAACCGAAACAGAATCCATTACAAAATCAACTGCTACATTAGTACCTGTTAAAACTTTTTGTTCGTCCATAGAAATCCCCAATTTTTTCATGGTTTCTTTCATTTCTGGTTCTACATCATCCCAACTTTCATATTTCTTTTGCTTTACAGCAGAATAATAAATGATGTCTTGAAAATCAGGTTTAGCATATTGAACATGGGCCCATTCAGGTTCTGTCATTTCTAACCAAATAGCATATGCTTTTAATCGATAATCTAGTAACCATTGAGGTTCTTCTTTTTTTGCGGAAATTAGACGAATGATATCTTCTGATAATCCTTTTGGGATTTTTTCAGATTCTAAATTCGAAACAAAACCGTATTTGTATTCTTGGTTTTGTAAATCTTCTGCTAAATCATTTTCTGTATAACTCATTGCAATAGCAATTTAATTTTTTTTATTTAAATAGAGAAAGATTCTCCACAACCACACGTTCTTTCGGCATTTGGATTATTAAAAACAAAGCCTTTTCCATTTAAACCACCTGAATAATCCAGTGATGTACCAATAAGATATAAATAGCTTTTTTTATCTACGACTATTTTTACCCCATTGTCTTCAAATGCTTTGTCTCCTTCTTTTTCTTCGTTATCAAAAGTTAATTGATACGTTAATCCTGAACATCCTCCACCTTCAACTCCAACTCGAATAAATAAATTTGGTTTTCCATCTTCATTCATTAAATGAATTGCTTGATTTTTTGCTGTATCTGTTACTGTTATCATATGTCAACCGTATTAATTATAATATTCTTTATTTAGATTAATTTTAAATAGAAGAATATTTTAGTGCAAAAATACCTATTTTGTGGTATTGTTCCAAATAGATTTTGTTCTATTTTGGAATTAATACCAAACATAACTACAAAATAGTCCAATCTACTTGTTTTTTTTCATCAATACATCTTCAAAAAATAGTTCCATAACTTAGGATATGCAACTATTTTTTTTATCGTCTTGATAAAAAAACACTTCGCATATTTGGCCTATTTTATAATTACATTTGGTATAATTTCTTTTTTAAGATTTAAAGACAGCAAGATTCAAAGACTGACAGATATTTTTTATTCTATACAAAACTAGATAATAATTGAAGTTGGGGAAATATAACTTTCAGTTAAAAAATATTTTTGTTTGAATTACATAAACTCGAAATATTGTGCCCTTTCAGGACTTTTTGGTGTGTCCTTGATTCATAGGGCGTTGCCCTATGTTTATAGATTACCCCCTTTCAAGGCGAACAACTAACGTAAATCATTTCTTATAGATAAGGGTTTTTAAGATCTATAGATCTAAAGACAGCAAGATTCAAGATTCAAAGACTTTGCATATTCTCTCAACTGAGACAAATCAATGTTAAACACAATGCCTAAGTCTAAAAGCGAAGCGATCTAAAGTCTATAAGCGATAGCGATCTAAAGTCTAATTAAAAAAGTATTGGCAAATGATAATTTAGTATTGATTTAACATCCATGAATACTAGAACTTTGTATTCTATAAATAGATTGCTAAGAATTTAAAACGTATTACTATGAAAAATCTGCTACAAACAACTCGTCATTTTGTTTCTTTCTTTTTGAAAAGATTTCGTTTTCTAATTATTCTAGGTACTCTTTTATCATATTCAAATTTATATGCTCAAAACTGTACAGCTAATGCTGGAGGAAATATTGTTGTTTGTGGAAATTCTTCATCTCTTGTAGGTATTGTTTCAGGTTCTGTTGCGGCAGCTAATCCTGTTTGGACTTTTATTTCAGGTCCTGGTTCTACTCCTACATTTGGAGATCCAAATGCTTTGACAACAACCGTTAATGGTATGAATACGGATGGGGTATACACCTTTCAACTTTCTCAATTATGTGGATCGGGTACTTCAATTGATTTGGTTAGTATAACTGCTCATCCTCAGCCTCCTTCATTTACTGCTGGAGCTGACATAACTGGAATTTGTGCAGCTACTGGTACTACTGCATTGGCGGGAGTTATTCCTGCTGGTTATACAGGTGTTTGGACTTCAAGAAACGTTTATTCTTGGATGTATGGATCGGGAATTGTTTCGACGAATTCTGTTTTTAGTAATGCAAATAGTGCAACTTCTACTTTTTCATTAATTAATAAAGCAAATCATGATATTGACCCTAGCTATGATTTAACATTGACAATTACCTCTACGGATGGAATGTGTACTTATTCTGATGTTGTTAGAGTAACTTTTTGTGTGAGTCCTGTTTTGGTTGCTCCCTCTGCACAAACGATTTGTGGTTTGGGAGTTATTAATTTTTATATGGGTGTAACTGGTGCTCAAATGGCCTCAAGTCCTTCTTATCAAGGTGCGGGACAAACACCAGATGTGACATATACAGTAAATACATTGACTAAACCTGGTGGCGCTGGAACTTTAACTTTTAATGAATTAACGGGACGATACATAACACTTTCAGGTTTTACTGTGGCAGGAACGTATACTTTTACGATTACAGTTGCATCGAATTGTGGTTGTGGAACATCTACAACTGGAACTATAACTGTAAATATGCTTGCAGCTGCTCCCAAAGATCCTATTTTTCAAATGGCGGGTCATCCGGAACAAATCGGAAATGATGGGGGTGGATCTGGAGATGTTTATGCGTATGGAAATAGTGCTGGTGAAGTGCATTGTGGTATTGCAGGAACAGCAACTCCTGAACTTTTTTACTTTAATATTGATCCTAGTGATCCTGCTAGTACTTCCGCTGTAGCGGTAACTTCTGGATTATTACCTCCTGGTGCAAGTACACCAATTGCTACGATTTCTGGTGCAGGAACAATGAACAGAACAGTTTCAGTTGCGCCTGGTGCGAGTGGATGGAAAGTTGGAACGTATGCTTTTGATATTCAATTAGGTTCTTCACCTTGTACGAATAATTCTACTTATTATATTCATATTTCCAATAGTGCGAGAACAGCTATTTCTGTTGCTAATCAAAGTATTTGTTATCCTGGTGCAGGAGCTGTTTCTACAACTATTGCCTTGCCTACTGTTTTTCAAGGAGCCGTAAATTCGAGTTATTTTCAAGATTTTTTAGGAAGATGGGATTTAGCTGTTGTTTCGAAACCTGCTGGTTCTGGAAATCCTACTTTTGATGCTGATGCATTAAGATCTTTAACAAATACTTCAACAGGTATTTACAACATGGATACTCCTGGAGATTATGTTTTTAGTATTACTGCTTTCAATGGAAATGGGGTAGGTGCTTTTTTAGAAAAAGAATATGCTTGTTCAGGAATTGCATCGATTACTGCCAATTTTACTATTCATATCGAAAATAAAATTGTTGCAAATGCTGGTTCGAATCAATCGTTGGGTTGTACTTCTTCTATATTCCTTTTAGGAAATAGTCCTGGAACTGGTTCAGGTTTATGGACAAATGTTTCAAATCCGGGTTCGTTACCAAGTATTGTTCCCGCAACTTCTTTTAGTGTCATTCCTACTAATCTAAATGTTGCAGGAAATTATACATTTAAATGGACGATTACAAGTCTTTATGGTTCTTGTACTTCTAATGCGAATATTACTTTTAATATATCTGCTGTTTCTCCAGTTGCACCAGTTATAGGTACAATTACTCAACCTACATGCGCTGTTCCAACAGGAAGTGTTGCTTTAAGTGGTTTGCCTGCTGGATCGTGGACCTTGTCAACTACTCCAGTTACTTCTAATTTGCCTGGTTCTGGTACAACGGCAACGTTTACTGGTTTAACACCAAATACGTATACTTTTACAGTAAATGATGGGGTTTGTTCTTCATTGGCTTCTGCATCTGTAGTAATTAATCCGCAACCAATTACTCCAAGTGCTCCAATTATAGGAACAATTACACAACCTACTTGTGCTGTTTCAACAGGAGGTATTTCATTTAGTGGTTTACCTTCAGTGGGAGCATGGACTGCCACTTTATCTCCTGGAGGAACTACTTTAAATGGAGTCGGTCCAACAACAACTGGTTCTTTTACAGGTTTGACCCCTAATACATATACAATAAGTGTTCTTTCAAGTTCAGGATGTACTTCTGTACCTTCATTGAATACCATTGTAAATGCGCTTCCAACTCCACCTGCTGCTGCAAGTTTTACAACGACTCAACCAACATGTGCGGTATCGACGAGAAATATTACAATTACTTCGCCATTGGCATTAGAATACAACATTGATGGTGGAACTTTTCAAACGTCTACTTCTTTCTTATTAATGTCAGCAGGATCACATACAATAACTGTTAGAAATCCTTCAGATATTACATGCGTTTCTTCTGCGACAGTTGTTTTTGCAATTGTTTTACCAACAGCTCCAGTGGCTGCAAGTTTCACAACGACTCAACCAACATGTGCGTTATCGACGAGAAATATTACAATTACTTCACCAATGGCATTAGAATACAACATTGACGGTGGAACTTTTCAAACGTCTACTTCTTTCTTATTAATGTCAGCAGGATCACATACAATTACTGTTAGAAATCCTTCAGATATTACATGTGTTTCTTCTGCAACTGTTGTTCCTGCAATTGTTTTACCAACCTTGCCAGTAGCTGCAAGTTGTTTTGTAACCCAACCAACGTGTACTGTTTCAACAGGAACAATTACAGTTTCATCTCCAATTGGAGGATTTGAATATAATATTGATAATACATTTTTTACAACTTCAACTATTTTCACGAATATAATTTCTGGAATTCATATAATTGAGGTTAGAAGTATTTCTGATAATACATGTGTTTCTTCTCCAACTTCAGTTTTAGTGAATTCTCAACTAATTATACCTTCAACTCCAATTATCGATTTAATAAATCAGACTTCTTGTACTGTTCCTGTAGGAAGTGTCAATATGTCTGGATTTCCAACAGTTGGTTCATGGTCAGCTATTATCACTTCAGCAGTTTATACAAGTACTATAAATAATTCTTCTTCTCCCTCATTAGGAACGGGTATTTTTTCGAATTTAAATCCTGGTACATATAATGTAAACGTTGTGAATTCAGATAATTGCGTATCATCTTCTTCATTAGCGATTGTAATTAATCCTCAACCGATAACTCCTTCTAGTCCTGTTATTGGTTCTGTAATTCAACCGACTTGTTCAATTTCAACAGGGAGTATTGATGTAAGTGGAATGCCTACAACAGGGACATGGATTGCAACAATAACAGCTACAGGTTTTTCTTCCTCGATTTCTGATATTTCACCTATAACAGGTGGTAGTTTTTTAAACTTGAATTCAGGTACTTATTCAATTACAGTAACTAATTCTGATGATTGTATTTCTATATCTACTGCCAATGTTGTTATAAATGCTCAGCCAATAATACCAGCTATTCCAACAATTGGAGCAATAATTCAACCTACGTGTTCTAGTCCTTCAGGAAGTATTCAATTGAGTGGATTGCCTTCAGTTGGAGGTTGGACGATTACTTCGACTCCAGCAGGATTGTCATACATTGAAACAGGTACAAACACAACGGTAACTTTTACAGGAGTTTCAACTGATTCTTATGTGTTCACTGTTTTAAATTCTGAAGGGTGTCCGTCTTCTGGATCAGTTGTTACAACCATAAACACTGTTCCAACTCTTCCAATGTCAACATCTTTTGTATCTATTATTCAACCAACATGTGATGTGTCAACTGGTTCTATAACATTTGTTGCTCAAAATGGGTTTGAATATTGTATAGGAGGGAATTTCCAAACAGGCGTTACATTCAACGATGTAGATCCAGGAGATTATGTGTTAACAGTTTCTAATCCGTTGGATAATACTTGTTCAATCGACACGGCAATAACGATCCTATTAAAAATCTGTGAAATAGATGTTCCAACAGCATTTACACCTGATCATGATAATGTAAATGATAAATGGGAATTGCATAACATCGATAAAGTTTTCCCAAATAATGAGGTAACAATATACAACAGATGGGGATCTTTAATTTTTGAATCTCCAGCAGGAAATTATGAGAATAATAGTTGGGATGGAACATACAATGGAAATGCATTACCAGTAGATTCGTATTATTTTATCATTGAATACAACGATGCTGCGAAGAAAGAAACATCAAAAGGAACAATTACAATTATATTGAAATAATTTTTAATTATCTCGTTCAATTGTTTAGTTGATAAAGAATTGAACGAGAAGTTTAATGAGTAGGGCAAACGCATTTATATTTTTTTTAACCACAGATTAGCGCAGAGTTTTTTAACAGAGTTTAATGAGCAAGGCAAACGCATTTAGATTTTTTTTAACCACAGATTAACACAGAGTTTTTAACAGAGTTTTGCAATGTGGAGAAGCAACGAATTGAAAGTTTTTATATAATTAAAGAGATCTGAAAGGGTGTGATTTATAAACATCGGTTTTTTTTTAACCACAGATTAACACAGAGTTTTTCACAGAGTTTTGAACCGTGGAGCAGCGTCGAAGAGAAAGTTTTTATATAATTAAAGAGACCTGAAAGTGTGTGATTTATAAACATCGTTTTTTTTTAACCACAGATTAACACAGAGTTTTTCACAGAGTTTTGCACCGTGGAGCAGCGTCGAAGAGAAAGTTTTTATATAATTAAAGAACCCAGAAAGGGCGTAATATCCAAAGTGATCTCAATTTATAAATATTACTTAAGAATGGAATTGCATTCCATAACGCTCATCTCCCACCGAAGTAAAAATCCTGTTATCTATTGTCCCAATTAGATGGACTTTGTTTTGTCTGTAAAACAGCTGTAATAACAACTGTTTTTAAATTTTCGTCTATGAAAAAATGAATCATATAAGGAAATGTATTCACAACGCAAGTATGAAGATTTCTATAGCGATTTACAAAAGCTAGTGGTTCCGAATACTTTTAATTTGCAAATCCTGAGGAGCGGGAAAAAAAATGTTAATTTTCACCCAATTTTCGTTTCATCTCTTCAAGTTGTTTTACCAATTCTTCAAGAGCTTTATCTTTTTCATTTATTACATTATCCTTTTCATCAAGTGCTTTATCCTTTTCATCTAGCGCTTTTCTATTTTCTTCCAATTCTTTTAAAAATTTCTTTTCCTTATCTTCAAACATTGCATTAACAGTTCACCAAGCTTCTTGTTCGTATTCAATTTGTTTTCGTTCTTTTGGATTTGTGCCACTGTGATGTAAAATATCGGTGATCATCTTCACTTCTTCGATATCGGTGTCGTGCATGAATTCTTTGATAATTTTATTACTATCAACAAAGTTGGTTTGCTCGAAAACGCTTAATAATTTATCAAGTCTTGTTTGGTAACGATCTGTAATTCTATCCACTTGAACTATAAAACTGTCGTGCGTTAATTTTTCTACAAAATCGCTTTTGGTCTTTAAATTCGTTTTATTGATAAGATCTTTATAGTTACTTTCAACTTTTAAACAAGGAGTTGGTATTTCAGGAATTTTGAAGCCTAAAATATAAATTGTTCTGATCGGTAAAATTATTTTTTCGTCATCAATGGTGTCTTCTCCCTTCGCTAACGTTCGGTCTTCAAAAGCTATTCGCTTTTTCTTGTATTGCTCACCTAAATAGTTTCTAAAACGCATAAGATCAATTTGATTCTTTGCTTTTTGTATTTCGATCAATACTTTTTTTAATTCTCCTGTTTCTGTTTTATAGTAGCAATAAAGTCCAATCTAAAAACAGCAAGTCCTGCGAGCTCGTTTGTATAATTGAATTCTTGTGGCTTTACACTAACGACTTCAATAGTTTGTTCCAACAAAGTTCCAATAAAGAACTTCGCAACTTTCTCGTTTTCCATCATTCGTTTGAATACGACGTCGTAAATTGGATTGGCTATAACCATGATATTCTTGTGTTGTGAGTAGTAAAAATACGATTTTTTTGGTTGAAATCAATTTTTTGAAGATTTACAACTAGATTTATGGGTATGATAATTTGTTTTTGTTGTTTTTATGTTTTTTAAGGTTTCGAACACGTCTAAATTTGCAATCCTTCTATTTTCAATAAATGATAACTGAAACAATCTTTTGATTAGGGTTTTTACTCCATCAGACAGACTTATATACTTCTCACCCTCACCCTCAAAATTCTAAATCAATAAAAAATCAATTTCCATTTTCCAACAAAAAAAACCTAATCTGTTTCTTTTGAAAAATATAAAAACTATTTTAATTCATTTTTATTCACAATTTTAGATACTTTTTTACCTTTTTTTTCAAATTTTTAATTTTCTATAATAGTTTAATATATAACAACTTTTGTTAGATTTTATACATACGTTATTATATTTAACAGATGTTTTATCTAAGATTTATTTAGTTTGTAGTTTTATTTACTTTTTTAATTTAATAGTTAAACTATTTTATTTTTATAAGTGTTAATACGTATTTTTTCTTTTTTTTTGAAAAAAATTAAAGTATTTATTTTTGGTTTTATAAATTTTTCTTCCGTATGTTTGCATCGTAATATACTATAAGCTATAAACATAACTATGAAGACTATTATTCTTTCGTGGAATTCTATTAATTTTTCTTTATTGAAAATTTCTAAAATTCTAAATTCATTTTTTTTAAATTTATCTTCAAAATCTATCTGTTTTATTTCGATTGGTTTTGTTTTTTCAATTTTTTTAGTTAATTTATCTACTAACATAACTAAAGTAGATATTTCAACTAATTCAAGTTTTAAAAATTTCCCTCATAATCCTTTTGTTGTTAATTATTTAACGATATTTTCAGGTGATAATTCAGAAGATCTTGATCCAATCGAAATTGAGATAAAAAACCTATTTTTAAGTAAATCTGTTTCAATTGAGCAAATAAATACAATGATTGACCAACGTTTTTCAGGTGAAATGAATAAAAAAACGAAGGAAAGTATAAATAATGAGATAAGCTTAGGAACTTATTTTGTTCTTTCAGCAGATTATCCAGTATTAGTGAAAAGTTTTGAGACAATTCTTATCAAAGCTTCCAAAGAAAATAACCCAATAAATTACAGATCAAAACTTCAACAAGTTAAACACCTTGAAATTTATTTAGAGAAGCTTAAATAAGAAGTCTAAATCTTTTCAAAATACTATATACTATAATACTATAACTATGAACAAAATAGTCTATTTACTAGTCCTAATCTTTTTTTGTAATTCAGTTGTGTTTTCTCAGAAAATCGCAATGGATAATACGATTACTCCTGCAGCAGCAGTTAATAATGTTTTATTAGGAGCGGGTGTTGTAGCAACCAATATTAAATACAATGGTGTTGCGTTGAATGCATTGTCAACTCAACCAAATATTGGTAGTTTCACTGGAGGTACAACAGTTGGATTTCCTTATAATACGGGTGTTGTAATGTCTACCAATGGAGCAACTGGAATTGCTTTGTCAGATGTAGATTTAAACGCTATCTCAAGTGGAGTAGTTAAAAATGGGGCTATCATAGAATTCGACTTCGTAGCTGTTGGTGATACACTTTCATTTAAATATATTTTCGCTTCTACTGAATACGGTGCAGGATATGCTTGTAGTGATTACAATGATGTATTTGGTTTCTTTTTAAGTGGCCCTGGTATTGCTGGAACATATTCTAATGGTGGAATTAACTTAGCGAAAATTCCAAATAAAAACGTTGCTGTATCGATTAATACAGTTAATGCTGGTGTTGTTGGTGCTTCTGGAGCTGCGTCTTATTGCTCTGCTTTAGATGCACTTTGGACTGCCAATTCAATTTATTTTACGAATGCGAATGATTTAAAATACAATTTCAATGGTGGAAGTTCAGCATTAGCAACAGAGAACTTTGATGGTGGTACTGT
This sequence comes from Flavobacteriales bacterium, assembly GCA_947474675.1. Lineage (GTDB taxonomy): Bacteria > Bacteroidota > Bacteroidia > Flavobacteriales_D > Crocinitomicaceae > CAIUKX01. The sequence continues at coordinate 408 of CANJKA010000041.1, read as the reverse complement.
TTCTTTACCCGTAAAATCTATGTTACAATGTGGTCAAACATATCACATAAAATTGGTCATCGCAAATGTTGGTGATGAGGCCTTTAACTCAGGTGTATTTTTAGAAGGTGGTTCATTCAGTACGGGTGCCGTAAAAGCAGATTTTGCAACAACAGGTGTTGTTCATCCTTTTGGAGATGATGTATTAGTTGCTGGTTGTAATTCTAGAAGATTTGTTTTTAGAAGACCAAATTCTAACATGACAAATCCATTATCTTTTACATATGCTACTTCTGGTACAGCGATATTAAATACCGATTATACGTTGTCAACATCAGGAATTATCATAATTCCCGCCGGTCAAGATACTGTAGGGATCAATATTATGCCCATAAACGGTGGACCTCTTGCAAGTATGAAAACAATTGT
>CANJKA010000040.1 GCA_947474675.1 Flavobacteriales bacterium | reverse complement strand
GGTTCTGTTGTTCTTGAAGCGGGTTCTGTTCTTATATTAGGGTCGACATCAGGAGGACAAAGTGGGAGTAATTATCCTTTAAATTTTACAAGTGCAGCTAGTATAAACTCATCTAGTACAGTAGAATATAATTCAACTTCGACTCAAGATATCTATCCTATTGCTTCTCCAGGGTATGGAAATTTAACATGTACAGGAAATTCAAACAAAAGATTGTTATCTTCAATTTATATTCGAGGTGATTTTAGAATAAATACTACTTCTACTGCATCATCTTCTTCTGGAATTATTCACTATGTAGGAGGGGATTGGATTAATGACGGAACTTTTTCTGCTTCTACTTCTACAATTGAGTTAAATGGAAGTACTTCTCAACTATTAGATGGTATTAGCTTGTCAAGTTTCAATAATTTATCGAATAACAACAGTAGTACAGGGTTAATTTTGAATACAAATATACAGGTTGTTGGAGTTTTGGCAATGCAAGGAACAAATGCAAAAATTGATTTGAATGGATTTAATATTGATTTGTCGTCTACTGGAATTTTAACAGGTGAAACTAATTCAAATCGAATTTTTGGTACTTCAGGAGTTATTACTACAACAAAAAACTTAAATAATATTTCATCTTTAAATGTTGGAGGTTTAGGAGCAGTGTTGTCAACAACTTCTAATATGGGCTCTACAACTGTTTCTCGAGGACATACTCTACAAGTTGGTGTAGGACTTGATAACATAACTTTAGCTAGATATTATAGAATAACCCCAACAAATGATACTGGTTTAGATGCGTCAATGGTTTTTAATTATTTTAATGACGAATTATCATCAGGACTAGCAGCTAATGAAACTTCTTTGATTTTATTTAGTTCAGACGATGGAGGTGCAAGTTGGACTGGACAATCAGGTTCTAATGATCCGGCTAATGATAATATTTCTTTAATTCACATTAATGCGTTTTCAGATTGGACAATTTCTGTTAGAAGCGGCGTTGTTTTACCGATTTCTTTAATTTCTTTTGAAGGTGTTAAATTAAACAGAGAAAATCTTATTTCTTGGAAAACTGCATCTGAGATGAATAATGCTTATTTCACTGTAGAAAGGAGTGTTGATGGAAAGTATTTTGAAACATTAATTCATGCCAATGGAGCTGGAATTTCTACTGAAATTAAATCGTATTCTTTTACAGATAAAAATTTCCAAATGGGAATAAATTATTATCGATTGAGACAGACTGATTTTAATGGTGAATATAGCTTTTCTGAAATTGTATTAATTGATAATTCTTTGGTAATAAAGAAAATTTCTAAAATAATTAATTTGCATGGTCAAGAAGTTGATGAACATTATAAAGGAGTTGTTATAATCGTTTATACGGATAACTCAATTTTGAGAACTGTTCAATAGATATTTTACATTGCTCATTTTTACTTTTTGAATTATACTTTTGGATAATCAAATCGAAGTTTTGTCAATTCAATTCTTTTTTATTTAATGTTTCTCAAGAAACGAATGGTGAATATTTTTTATTTTTGACAGTTTTTTAAGCCCCAGTTATAGCTAAAAGTTGCATTTGTTACTTGAACTTAAGGTGTTTATTTTATTCCTAATATTAATATCGAAAATGAAATTAATTATTATTGGTATAATTAAAAGTTTATAAATTCTAATTCGAAGATTTTGTTCTTTACAGAATCCGAAGTTATCCTTCCAATGATTTATATATTCTTCGCATTAATCTAATTTTAAATCAATTAACACCTAAGCTTTAAACGTGTAAAACATAATAACCTAATTATTACTTCACTCATCCTATTGTCGTCGATTAAATTATTCAATATAACGAAGAGTTAGGTGTTATACAACGGTCTTAATATTATTCCCCCCTTGTTTTATACTAGATGTGTAAAGTGCTTAATCAAATAGTCTTTACTTGTATTTTTATATTTTTTTCAGCAAAAAAATATAAAGCAGTTTTTATTTTTGGTTAATAATTTTGAATGTTATATTTTAAAAATGATTTATCATAGTTAGCTTATGGATTATCAAAATTAATTTTTCATCGAATATTTCTATATTTTTTTCAACTTAAAAATTAAGTTATTTATTTTCGTCGATAATAAATCTTGTTTCGTCGATATATTTAGTGTTAGTTATTATAAAACTTAACGCGTTTAGCAAAATAATAGAATATCTTGTTGTAATTTTACACATAAGCAGAATAAAATGTTAATTATTTGGCTTAAAACAGACTATTAAACTATTACTACTACAACTATGAAGAATTTCAAATTACTATTTGTTAACATTCAATTTCTACTCTTTTTTTCTTTTTTTCTTTTTTCTTTTAATTCAAAAGTGTTTGCTTTATCAATGGGGATTTCTGGTTCTCAAAGTGCTACGATATCAGCTACTTCAGGTTCGCCAATTAAATTTTATGATAACGGAGGTAGTGCTGTGAATTACAGTAATAGTATAGCTTCCGCAACCTACACCTTTAATTGTGCAGCAGGAAAATATATCAGAATTAAAATTAATACACTTGATACTGAATCATCTTTGGATCTTTTTTCAGTTTATGATGGAGGTTCTACTGCTTCTAGGTTAATTGGTGAAAAAACTTTTTCGGGTTATAAATCAACTGCTTATATGTATGTAGCAACAACAGGAAGTTTAACAGTTAAATTTACTTCAGATGGAAGTTTAAACTATGCTGGATGGGATGCGGATGTTTGGGTTGACAATTCTCCTGGTCAAGTTTGGGATGGATCAACTAGTACAGAAGTCAGTACTGCTTCAAATTGGGAAGGAGATATATTACCGTATAATGCATATACAAGTATCTATATTCCATCAGGTTTAACAAATTACCCTCTCGTTTCGGATGCTTCATCCTCTCTTTCAATTTATGATTTGAGAATTCAGTCTGGAGGAACATTAAATTATTCAGCAACTAGTACTGGGCCGACTATATCAATTTATGGTAGTGTTTTAAATGATGGTGTTTTTAATAAAACATCTACTCTTTATGTGAATTTTGAAGGAGGAACTTCTTCAAATTACGCCACTATTTCGGGTAGTGGAGATTTTTCAACTGTGAGTATTGGTCTTGGATTAAATAGAGTTGCATATTATAAATTGTCAAATTCAATTCTATCAAAATCATTTAAATTGAATAGTGTAAATGGTAATTCAATGTTTGATATGAATGGTTTTGATTTTTCTGTTTACAATTGCACAATTGAAGCTAGTACTACTTTTTATCAGAGAACGGGGATATTAAGAATTGATTTTTCTGTTCCAACTATTGATAACACATCATTTAATGAAAATACAGGAACTACTTATTTTTCGAGAGGAACAACTTGGGCAGCTGGAAATCAGACAGTACCTTCAATCACTTATTATAATTTAAAAATACGTACGAATAATACTTTTGTTGCTACAATTGGAGATGTTGGAACAACAACAGTAACAAACGATTTAACATTTCTTAATCCAGGTACAGCTGGAGGCTCTGCATCTTCTGCTTATGATATAGTTTGTAATGGAAATGTTTATTTAGGAAATACTGACAATGCACTTACATTAAATTTAGGAAATAGAATAACTCGAACGACATCTTCAGGAACTACTTCTTTTACAATGGGAAATAATGATGCTCACATTGTAAATGTAACGTATGCGGATGCTTCTTTATGGTCAATTAGTCTTGGAGCTTCTGCTGCAACTTCAAATTTAACTTTTTATGGAACCGTTAATTATAACAGTGCTAATGCTCAAAAAGTAATGGCGAATTCATATAAAAATCTGACTATATTAGGTGTAGGATCAAGAAGTTTAACTGCTGCGACTACTGTTTCTAATAATCTAACAATTAGTGCTGGGACTTTAACAGCAGGTGCAGCTTATGATTTAAATGTTGGAGGAACTTGGTCAAATAGTGGTGCTTATTCGCATACGAATGGTACTGTAACTTTAAATGGAACAGCAAATCAGAGTATCGCAGGTTCGATAACGACTTCATTTTATAATTTAACAAATAGTAATTCTAGTTCAGGTTTAACTCTGAACAGAGGGATTTTAGTTTCAAATAACTTAACAATGTCAGGAGCAACTGCTAATATTTACTTAAACGGATTTGATATAGATTTATCTTCAACTGGAACATTGGTTGGAGAGAGTAATTCAGATAGAATTTACGGCACATCAGGAGTTATCACTACAACTCGTGTTTTTAGTGCAGGTGTTTCAGCATTAAATATTGCAGGTTTAGGATTGGAATTGACAACATCTGTTGCTATGGGTTCTACATTAATTAGCCGTGGACATAATGCATTAACTGGATCAACTTTAACAAATGTAATTTTAAGATATTTTATAATTACTCCAACCGTTAATACTAATTTAGCTGCAACTTTAACTATGAATTATTATGACAATGAATTGAATGGTTTAACTTCTTCTGAAAGTAGTTTTAAATTGTATCGATCAACTAATTCAGGATCAACTTGGACAAAAAGAAATGGAACTGAAAATACTGCAGGTAATTTTATTTCTTTAAATCCTATTGCTGCATTTTCACATTGGACTATTTCACCAGACGATATTATTGCTTTACCAATTTTATTAACAAAATTCAATGGTAAAAATGAAGGTTTAAATAAAAATGTTTTAACTTGGGAAACTTCTTCTGAAATTAACAATGATTTCTTTACGGTAGAAAAATCTGTAGATGGAATTAATTTTGAAGGTGTTGGAATTGAAAATGGAGCAGGTAATTCAAATTGCGTGAATAGCTATGTTTTGATAAATTCAGAGTATAGAAATGAGATTAATTATTACAGATTGAAACAAACTGATTTTAACGGACAATTTTCATATTCTGATATTATTATTATTGATAATAGAAATTTATATAAATCTATAGTGAAAATTATAAATTTAATTGGACAAGAAGTAGATGAATCTTATAAAGGGGCTGTAATTATTCAATATTCTGACAATTCAATCCTTAGAACATTCCAAAATTTTTAAATCTTATAAAATCGCTGTTTATTAGTTCTTTATATGTATTTAAATTCTTTTTTTTAGGTGTATCTACTTGTTTTACTGTATTTTTTTATACGTATTAATACGTATATTCGATACTAAACCGGTTTTGTTAATTTATTAACTGCTGATATTCATTCTGTTTATTTTTTCAATCAATATTTTGTAATATTGTTTAACACGTATTAATTGTATCTAATTAGAATAATTAATACGTGCAAATTACTTTATTACAAAAACTATACTATATGGATTGGAATTTATTTTCAAGCTCAACTTCTTTAAACATTAAAAATGCCTTTTTTTCGATTGTGCTTTCGTTAATTTTCTCTAATACTGTTTCGGCACTTACCACAAGAACTTGGATAGGGGCTACTGGTGGTAGTTTCAACACGTCTTCTAACTGGAGCCCGAATGCAGTTCCTTCTTCTGGAGATAGTTGTGTAATAATTCAAACAGGTAACATGACCGTTAATTTAACTGGAAATATTACTGTTGGTGCATTATATGTTAAGGAGACAGGAAATGCTAAAACTTTGACTTTGAACCTTGCGACATTTTTGTTAACTATTAACGGAAATTTCAATACGTTGTGTTCAGGTAATAGTACAACGTATTTATACATCTATTTAGGTTCTTCAACTGCTGGTATTACTGTTAATAGGCATGCTTTTCTTAATGATGGTGGAACCAGTAAAAATCGGTTTTATGCTGCTACTACTTCACCAGGAGTTTTTACTTTTAATGGTAATTTGACAATTGGAGCAAATGCTTATACCACACCTGGGGATGAGCCTGATTTGATTTTTAATGCACCAGTTAGTCAAACGATTATTCCAAATAATACTTATTCTTATTTTTTAGGAGAAGATATAATAATTGGTACTACTAATAATCCAACAGTGAATATTTCTGGAGCTACAATTGATGCGTTAGGTTGTTATGATGGTGGTGTTACAATTAATGGTTCTTCAATTTTAGATATTAATAATCATTATTATGATTGTTTTAATAGTTTAGGTTATTTTATAATGAATTCGTCCGCTTCTTTGAAAATTGCAGGTACGAATGAATTTCCTTATGGCTATGCAACTTCAACTTTAGCTGCTGGAAGTAATACCTATTATGATGGAACATCACAATTAGTAACCGCTTTAACATACGGTAATTTATACCTTTCAACAAGCGGTATAAAAACATTCAATTCTTCAAGCTTGATTGAAGGGAATCTTACAACTGGTGGAACTGTAACTGCGGATATAAATGCAGCTTTAGATATTAATGGTAATGTTTTGATTGGATCGGGAACAACTGTTTTAGGAGGAACTTCTATTACATCTACTGTTGCAGGAAATTGGACAAATAGTGGTGTTTTTACTAAAGAAACATCTACTATATCTTTTGATGGATCAGTAACTAAAACTGTTTCTGCAACTTCTTCAAGTTTTACTATTCCTTCATCATCATTATTGACTGAAAGTTTTGAAAATGCAGGGTCAATTCCTACTGGATGGAGCTCAGCTATTATTACTGATGGAGGAATAGATCCAATTTGCACATATGTTTCTGCTAGTACCTATCCTTCCGGATTTGTAGCTTCAGCGGGAACTTATTTTGTTAAATTTAATAGTTATACATCCGATCCAACTGGATCAGTTCGTTTGAAAAGAACAACAAGTTTTTCAACTGTAGGGAAGACAAATATTACTGTAAATTTTGATTGGACGAATGATAATATTTATTCAAATAATGATAAAGTAAGAGTTCAGTATTCAACAAACGGAACAACTTGGACGAATGCAGGTTCTAATATTTTTCGTTATACAGGAGTATCAAACTCGTGGACAAATCAATCTGTAATTTTACCTGTAGGTGCTGAAAATCAAGGGACCTTATATATTGCTTTCTTATTTACTTCTGATTATGGCAATGATTGTTATTTAGATAATGTAAGTGTCTTTGCTACATCAACTGAAACGTATTCAGGTGAGTCTTTTCATGTTTTTAAAATGAATAAAACGGGTGGAAGTTCAATCACTTTAGCTTCAAAAATAATGATTGGAAATAGTTTAAATTTTACTTCTGGAATTCTAACTTCAACATCTACTTTTTATCCTGAGTTTGATGAAGATGCAACGGTAACGGGAACTCCGTCAAATTCATGTCATGTAAACGGAACAGTTTTAAAAAGAACGAACACGACTTCAAAATTTACGTATCCAGTTGGAAACGGAACAGCTTATCGTTCTATTGCGACAACACCATCTGGAACAAGAGCAACTGTATGGACTGCTAAATATAATGGAGTTGGCCATTCTGATACTGATGTTGAAATAAATTTGGCAAGTATTTTAACGAAAGAATATTGGGATTTAAACAGATCAGGTTCATCACCTTCTAATGCAGTATTAGAAGTAACTTGGATTGCTTCTACTGAAGTTTCAGATTATTCTAGATTAACAATTGCTCATTACGATGGAACTACAGATTGGAATTTAATTGCTTCGGGAGCAGTCGGTTCAAATACATCAGGAATTTTGACGTCTTCTTCTGCAGTTTCTACTTTTAGCCCTTTTACAATTGGTTATACTCCAATTATACCTTTACCAATTTCTTTATTAACTTTTGATGGTAAAAACAAAGGAGTAAATAAAAATGAATTAATTTGGGTAACGGTTGAAGAAAAAAACAACGATCATTTTACGATTGAAAAAAGTATTGATGGGATTGAATTTATTGAAGTTGGAAAGAAAACGGGGGCAGGAAATTCAAATTTTGAAATTTCTTATACTTTGATAGATTCAGATTATAGAAATGAAATTAATTATTACAGATTGAAGCAAACTGATTTTGACGGTCAATTTACATTTTCAACAATCATTTCAATTGATAACAGAATTGTTTCGAAAACAATAACTAAAATCATCAACTTATTAGGTCAAGAAGTTGATGCGAATTATAGAGGAGCTGTTATAATAGTTTACTCTGATAATTCAGTTTTAAGAACCGTTCAGAATTTGTAAGTATTGGAAAATAAAATTTTTTGTGCCTTTCATTAATTCTAAAAATCAGTTTCTATTTTAGTATTTAGATAGGTATTAATACTTGTTTTTTTTGTTAAGTATAAATTTCTATTCTATTTTTGATGAGTAAATTTATTAACTCATCATGAAATTTTTTACATTTTTTTATATTTAATATTGTGAATTCTAAAATCTTTACTTATCAGAATGCGACTGATTAATATTTACATGATTTAATAAAAGAGATAGAAACAATTGGTAAAAGAAATTTTTTCTAACCTGAACAATAATATAACACTAACTCAATCTAACTTTACCACTCCAAATCGTAGATCTATTATTTTCAAAAAACAATCCAAATTTTCAGTTTCATATAAGGTGTTTTGAAAATGAATGAATATTTCAAATTCAGGATTAAAGTTTAGAAATAGGTGTTTCGTTCGTCGAAAATAAATGTTTTTTTAATAGTAATGTCTAACAGGTTTTAAGGTTTAATTTACTGTTTTTAAAGTGTTTAATTGATTGTTCTACTAAGTGTAAATACTTGTTATCCAATATTATGATATCCATTCATCGAAAAGGTTGTGAATCTTAATTTAATTAGGCTTAATTTACAATTATCTACTATTTTATGAATACTTATACTATAAATACAATTCCTTTTTTTAAAGTGCTTTCATTTATAAAAATGATAGCTGTACTTTTATTTTTTTCTGATCATTTATTTTCACAAACAACAGTTTCGTATATTTCATCAACTTCTTGAATTTAACGCTTGTGGAGTAACTTTAATTTTTTTGAGGCCTGTCATTGAGGTGGAGTATCATCATCTTTTTTTAATAATTTTTTTAGTAAATTAAATATGTCAAAGAAGTTTTATTCAATATTGATAATATTTTTTTTTACATTTTCATTAAATGTAAAAAGTCAAGTGTCAACATATACGTTTTCTTCTTCAGTTGGAACTTATACTTCAATTACTGGAGGGACAGTAATTTCATCCGGTACTTTTGATGATGCGGCAGTTGCAACAATAACAATTCCTTCTTTTGTTTTTAATTCTATAACGTATACATCAGCTAAAGTTGTTTCAAATGGATACATGACTTTTGGAGCGACACCTCCTTCAAGCACTGAAGATATTGCAATTTCGGGGAGTACAGCTTATTCTGGAGCTATAGCTGCATTTAGTTGTGACCTTCAAAATGTTTCAGGATCATCAGAGGTTAGACATGAAACTGTAGGAAGTGAATTTGTTCTTCAATGGAAAAGTGTAAGAAGATATGCGATTACTGAGGAAATTAGTTTTCAAATTAGATTAAATACTTCAACAAATGTTATTAGTATAATTTATGGAGGAACTATAACGCCAGGAAGTTCTTCTACATATCCTGAAGTTGGATTAAGAGGATCAGCTAATACAGATTATAATAATAGATCCATAACAGCTACACCTTGGTCTTCTTCAATTGTTGGTACAGCAAATACCAATTCATGTTATTTTAATAGCACAAATTCGACTTATGTTCCTGAGACAGGTAGAACATTTATTTATACTCCTTGTTCTGGATCCGCAATGACGGGAACATATACTGTTGGGCCAACTGGAAATTATGCTTCAATTACTGAAGTAAAAAATGCATTAGCATGTAGAGGTGTTTCAGGGCCTGTAATATGTGAATTGCAGACCACTTATACTGATGCACCAGAAACTTATCCAATTACTTTTAACTCAGTAACAGGTGCTTCGGGAACAAATACGATTACTTTTAGGCCAGTTTCGGGTGCTACTTCAAAGGTGTCAGATGGAGACCCAGGTAACGGTTTAAGTTTATTCAATTTTTCAGCAGCAAATTATTTTATTTTTGATGGTCGTGCAGGTGGTGCAGGAACCTCTCAATGGACTGTTCAAAATACAAATTCGAATGCAACAGCTTCCAATAGAGGTTCAGCTTTTAAGTTTATAAGTGATGCTAGTAATAATGTTTTAAAATATTTAATTATTGAAGCGGATGCCAATTATAATTTAGGAATTATTCAATTTAGTACTGCTACTTCTTCAGGTAATGATGATAATACTATTAGTTATTGTACCATTCAAAATTATTCAAATACTACTTATATACCTGGTTCGGCTATCTATTCTTATGGAACATCAGCAAAAACAAATAGTGGAAATATTGTGGAGTATTCTTCTTTTATAGATGTTTTTGGATCAAATCAATCTTCAGGAACTGGAAATATTGATCTAGATACATATAATTCAGCTTGGATTATTCGATACAATGATTTCTTCAAAAATTCAGCGACTAGTTTACCAACCAATACAAATACACATGCTTTTATTTATATTGGAGATGGCGGAACATATCAAATATTAAATAATGATTTGGGTGGAACTGCAGTCGATGTTGGAGGAGGAACAAAATATACAATTACTGGAGCAGGATCTTTTTTTCCAATTTATTTTTATGGAAGTACTACTGGATTAACAAATACGGTTTATAGTAATAAAATAGCCAATATTGATTTTACAACAACGTATACTGCATCTTCTTGGTTGATTTTTGCGGCAATTAAATGCAGTGGAGCTGGAACTTTTAACGTAGGGAATACAGCTTCTGAAACGAACACTATTGGTAGTACAACAGTTGTCGGGAATATTTTGATAACAAATAATGCTGCATCAACTAGTATAGGTTATGCAGCTATTTCTTTAGATGGTTCTGGCTCAAGTAATCTTGTAAATTACAACAATATTGGCGGAATTACGCTTGCTGGTACAAAAGCAGCTGAGTCTCATTTAATTCACATTGAATCTTCAGTTGGTACAGTTACGATTTCAAATAATACGCTTGGAAGTGCAGTTGCAAATAATTTGGTTATTACTTCAAATTCTAATTTTATACCTTTTGCTTGTTGGGGAGCTAATACTGTAACAATTACGAATAATACGGTTCAAAATATTGATCATAATGCGACCTCAGCAGCTTTATATGGATTGTATAGAGCTAACGCTGGTCTTATTTTTACAGGAAACACGTATACAAATATTGCAGTTGCTTCAACTGGAGCTTGTTATATGATGTATCATGCTGGTACAACAGCCACTTTATCGAGTAATTCTATCAATAATATCACGTTTGAAAATTCAACTTCTTCAGGTTTTTATGGTGTTTACGTTAATACGGCTAGTATAACTACTATCTCTTCAAATACAATAGGTAGTTCAACAAACAATAATATACTTTTACCAGGAAATGCAACTGCATATGGTATCTATAAAACAGGTACTGGATCTTGTACAATGGAAAACAATGTAATTCAAGAATTTTACATGAGCAGTATTGGAACTTCTTCGAGATTTGAAGGTATTTTATTTGTAAATGGTTTGATTACTTCTATGACAGGAAATAAAATAAAAAACATTGATAGCGATAGTCGTTATGTAGGTTGGACTATGCTGGGTATTGAAAATAATTCTTCAACTGCAGGTACTCATCTTATCGAAAAAAATGTAATTTCCAATTTACATTTACTAACGACATCAGCTATCAATAATGCGATGACAGGATTTTATATAAATGCAGGTTCTGGAAATGCAAAAAGAAATAGGGTAGTTGGTTTAACAAACAATACGACAACAACGTCATCTTCAATTTATGGTGTTTATCTTCCATCAGGTGCATGGAATTTTCACAACAATGTAATTATTTCGAATAATGGGGCCTATACAAATGATGTTTATATTTTTGGATTTTATGATTTGTCTACTTCGTCTTCAAATTATTATCAGAATACTGTAAAGATTTATGGGCAGTCAACAGGTTCGAAATTTTCATCTTGCTATTATCGAAATGCCTCAACAGGAGCTGATATTGTGAAAAATAATTTATTTCAAAACTTAAGAACAAATTCAAACGAGCCGACAAATACTGAATCTCATTATGCAATGGTATTTGAAACTAGTGGAAGAACAGCAATTACTTCAGATTATAATTATTTAGAGACGATAGATTTGACATGTGCTGGGTTTTGGGGAGCAGATTATACATTAGCAAATTGGAAAGTTAATGTTGCTGATCCTCAAGAGAATAATTCTATGACGGGTACTGTGAATTTATATTCTAACGGTAGTCCACCTAATTCGTTTACTTCAAATGGTACAAGTTTAGTAGGTACTGTTGATAACGATTTTGATGGAACTTTAACTAGAGATGCTACTCCATGGGTGGGTGCATATGAAGGCGTCTCTCTTTTACCAATTGAATTGGTTTCATTTAAAGGGGTTAAATATGGTGTGAACAATAACCTAATTTGGGAAACAGCTTCTGAATTGAACAACGACTTTTTTTCAATCGAAAAAACAGTTGATGGAGTTTCGTTTGAAGTTGTTGGGATAGAGAATGGAGCAGGGACTTCATTACAAACATTAGATTATATATTAACGGATTATAAAGTAAGGCCTATTATAAATTATTACCGCTTGAAACAAACAGATTTTGATGGACATTCTACTTTATCTGAAATAATTGCGATTGATAATTCTGTTAATGTATCATCTAAAGAAATTATCATGAAAACAAATATTTTGGGTCAAGAAATAAATGAATTTTATAGAGGTATAGTTGTTATTGTTTATTCTGATGGAAGTTCTGTGAAAGTCATTCAGTAGTGCACCCGCCTTCATCTTATTTTATGGATTACGATTGTCCAGAAGACTGATCACCATTCATCTTCTGTTCCTTTTTCTTTGTTGTCTTGATTTAATAATTTTTTCCAATCATATGACCCATCGTCAGTATCTCTAAGAATATTTGTGTAATCATCTCTATCAATCACTTGATGTTCGATTTCTTCACCAGTGTAAACCTCTATTTCAGCAATTAATGGTTTTTCTTCTTCACTGCAAAATGAAATAGCACTTCCTTTGTTACTTCCTCGACCACAACGACCACATCTGTGTACATAATTTTCAGGATTATCAGGAACATCATAGTTAATTACATATTCAACTGTTGGAATATCAATTCCTCTTGCTGAAACATCAGTAGTAATTAACACTCTATTTTCTCCAGATCTAAATCTGTCGAGAATGGCAAAACGATCTTTTTGTTCAACTCCACCATGAAGTGCTTCTGTTTCAATACCAACTCTTTTCATTGCCTCAACTACACGTGCAGCTCTAACTTGTGTACGAACAAAAACGATGAATTTACTTTCTTCATATTCTTTCAATATATTTTCTAAGAAGAAACGTTTATCATCCATTGTTACATAAGTAACTGTGTGTTCAATGTTTCCAGCAACTGGATTGTGAGGAGCAATTTGAATTCGAATCGCATTTCTTACAACGGAATACGCTACTTTTTTAATTTCTGGTGTTATTGTCGCTGAAAAGAATAATGTTTGACGTCTTTGAGGAATGTGTTTTGAAACATCTTGAATGTCTTTCAAGAACCCCATGTCTAACATTAAATCCGCTTCATCTAAGACTAGGTATTCCAATTTTGAAATATCAATATGTCCTTGAGAAATTAAGTCAAACATTCTTCCTGGAGTTGAAACCAAGATGTCAATTCCATTGTTCAATGTTTTAATTTGTTGTTCTTGTTCTACACCGCCAAATAATCCAAATGTTTTAACAGATGTTGATCGTCCAATATCTTGAAAAACAAGTGATATTTGTTTCGCTAATTCTCTTGTAGGAACCATTACCAAACAACGAACACCTTTATATGTCTTTTTCTTTTTAGTTTCTAATACATGAAGTATTGGAATGGCAAAGGCCCCTGTTTTTCCAGTTCCTGTTTGAGCAATAGCAAGCACGTCTTCACCATCTAAAATAGGTTTAATCGCTTTGAATTGAATATCTGTTGGTCTATTAAATCCAAGAGTTTCCAATTGTGATTTTATTAAAGAAGATATGTTGTAGTCGCTAAATTTCATAATAAAGAGGTATGTGTATCTAAACAAAAACCGCCCTGAAAAATCAGAGCGGATATTGTAATTTTATTTTGTTGTCTTCGATGTCAGACTGAGTGAAATTAACGAAGAGTATCGTAGTTAATTTTGTATTGAAGGCTGTATCGAAGACTATTCAGCTATTTCAAGTTCGTCACTAGGAACTAAAATACGTCCACAGTGCTCACAAACAATAATTTTTCTTTTCAAGGTAATTTCTAATTGACGTTGTGGTGGAATTTTATTAAAACATCCTCCACAAGAGTCACGATTAATTGGAACAACAGCTAATCCATTTTTAGAATTATTTCTTAAACGACTGTATGCAGTGATTAGACGTTCGTCAATTTTTTTCATTGCAGCTTCTGAAGCTTTTGTCAATTTATCTTCATCTTTTTGAGTTTCCCCAACGATTTCGTCAAGCTCTTTACGTTTTGTTACTAAATCAGTTTTTCTGAATTCTAGTCTCGCTTTTGCTTCGTCTAAAGATTCTTTCTTTGTTCCGATTTTGTATTTAACTTCTTTACTTTTTTTATCGTGCAATTTAATTTCTAACTCTTGAAATTCAATTTCTTTCGCTAAAGATTCAAATTCACGGTTATTACGAACTTTTTCTTGTTGTTCTTTGTACTTGCTGATAGCCAATTCAGAATCTTTAACAGCATTCTTACGATCAGACACTTCAGTTTCAAGTTCTTTTATTTCTTCTTGACTTTTAGCGATACGAAGTGAAATTCCTTCTAACTCGTCTTCTAAATCTTGAACCTCCAATGGTAATTCACCACGTACAGTTTTGATTTTATCAATTTCAGAATCAATCTTTTGTAAGTCGTATAATGCGTCTAATTTCTCAGGTATTGATACTTCTTTTTTCGTCGCAGTTGTTGCCATGTGCTAAAAATAATTTATAGGATTTGTGTTTACCCCCGTTAAATGAAGGACAAAGATAGGAAATTTTTTCTTCAAAATGTCAGCTAATAGGTTGATTGTGTATTGTTCGCTTTCAAAATGTCCAATATCAGCTATAACTAATTGATTTTCAGAGTCAAAAAAATCATGATATTTATAGTCTGCTGTAATAAAAATATCTGCTTTTACTTGTTTAGCGTTATTTAATAAGAAACTACCAGCACCACCACAAAATGCGACGGTTTTAATTGGCTTATTTAAAAGATTTGTATGTCGAATTATTCCGCATTCAAAAGTTGATTTAATTTGACTTAAAAATGTCAATTCATCTAATTCATTTTCTAGTGTTCCAAACATTCCACTTCCTTCAAAAGGATGACTGTTTTTTAGTGAAACAATATCATAAGCAACCTCTTCATATGGATGTGTTTTTTTCATTGCTGAAATGACTGAATTTAAAGCGTGAGTTGATGAAATAACTTCTAATTTTATTTCATCAATTCTTGAATTTTTTCCTTTTTCCCCTTCGAAAGGATTTGCATTTTCAAGTGGAGTAAAAGTTCCTGTTCCACCGGATTCAAAACTGCATTCGTTGTAATTTCCTAATTCTCCAGCACCAGCTTTAAACATTGCTTGAGCTAAGGTTTCTTTAAATTCTATTGATACAAAAACTGATATTTTACAAATAACATTCTCATTGGGAGACAAAACTTGAAGATTTTTTAATCCCAATCTTTTCCCAATTTCGAAATTCACTCCATATCTGTAATTATCTAGATTTGTATGAATAGCATAAATAGCAATTTTATTTTCAATGGCTTTTATTATTGTTCTTTCAATGTAGTTTTTACCGTTTAATTTTTTTAAACCAGAAAAAACAATTGGATGGTGAGCAATGATCAAATTACATCCTTTTTCAATCGCTTCATCAATAATCGCTTCTGTACTATCTAAACAAATTAATGCAGAAGTAATTTCCATTTGAGAATTCCCAACGATCAATCCACAATTGTCATAACTAGCTTGACTAGAAAGCGGAGCTAAAGATTCTAAATACGATGTTATTTCTTTTATTTTCATTGCTTGTTATTTTTTAACCGCAGAAGTCGTAGAGTTATTTCACAGAGGTCACAGAGTTTTTATTTGGACACATTTATTAAAAAAGAACTCAGTGAAACTCTTTTTTAAACTTCGTGTACTCTGTGTTTAAATATTTACTTATAATTGATAAACCAACCCAAAATTCAAACTAAAAACACGAGCATAGTGCTTGTAGCTGTCTATTTTAGTTAAGGAAGAGTTTAATTGCCATCTGTATTCTGGCATTACAAAAATTGACCAAGATGGACTATATTTTAATTGAACACCACAATTGATCACTGCGCTTAAAGCAAATGTATTAAAGTCAGTAGTTGATTTTATTGTAGCATTACTTTTTTCATGCTTATAATTTTCCCACTGCTGATCTTGACGATATTTAACAAACATTTGTGGAGTAATACCTCCTCCTGCTAAAAAACGAATATTTTCTCCATAAGTATAAAGGAATTTTAAAGGCATTGCAATATAAGAATAAGTTGTTTGATAAGTATAAGTAGAATCTGCACCTGTAAATTTATAGCTTTCACCATTTTTTAAATAAGATAATCCAGATTCGAATGCAATGTTTTTTTTGATATAACTTCTGAATCCAAAACCATATCCCCAAGAAGTTTGACTTTTTTCATCTGCCCTTTTCAGTAAAGGAGAACCATATAAATCTCCGTTTTCTACAAGTTTTCTATTACTATTATTCCATATTGAGCTAAAAACCAACTCTGTATAACCATCTTTTTCTCTTTTAGATTTGAAATTGATTTTTGATTTCACTGAAGTGTCTGTTTTTGCAGGTTCAGGCGTTTCTCCGATTGTAATTTGAGAGTTCAAATTAAAAGATATCAAAGAGATTAAGAATAAACAAGTGTGATTAAATATTTTCATTATTTTTACGTTAGAAAATTGAATAGATCTAAACAAATATCGTAAAATATATAACACACAACTATGGGAACTCAAGAAAAAATGAAAAAAAGCATATTTAAAAGAATATTAAAGTGGATAGGGATAACCTTTTTGTTGTTAATAATCGCAATGCTTATTATTCCAGTAGTTTTTAAAGATGATATTAAAAAAATGGTGATTAATGAAGCAAACAAAACACTACTTGCTGATTTATCATTGGGTGAATTTGACTTAACTTTTATAAGCTCTTTCCCTAATTTAACAGTGAATTTGGGTGATTTGAAAATTACTGGTCGAAAAGAATTTAAAGGAGTTGACTTAGTGAAAATTAAAGAATTTAGAGCTCATGTTGGTTTATGGAGTGTAATTGGTGGAGATAAAATTGAAATTGATGAAATTCATTTAGATCAACCTTCATTTGATGTGAGAGTTTTAAGTAATGGACATGCAAATTATGACATTACTCTTCCTGATTCTGTTAAGCCAGTTGAACCACAAGAAGAATCAAAGTTTCATTTAGCTTTGAAAGAATATACTATTAATAGTGCTCATATTCGTTACGATGATCAACCTGGAGCAATGTTTACTGAATTAGTAAATTTAACACATATAGGAACAGGGGATTTAACAGCTGATGTGATTGATTTTAATACAACAACTTCGATTGATGAAATGACGTATGAAATGGACGGTGTTTCATATTTAAAGAAAGTGAAGACGAATATGATTGCTAATATTTTGATGGAATTCACAGAGAAAACTTCAAAATTTACACTGAATGAAAATGAAATATCATTGAATGCTCTACATTTTTCTTTTGATGGTTTCTATGAAATGTTAGAAGGGTATGATAACATGGATTTAAAATTAAAGGCAGACAAAGCTACATTTAAAGACTTTTTATCTTTAATTCCAACTTTTTATCAATCAGGGTATGAAAGTATGATTGCGAATGGTAGCTTATCTTTCAAAGGAGAAGTGAAAGGAAGAATGGATGATAAAAACATGCCAGGTTGGGATTTTGGTTTAAATGTAGACAAAGCGAAAATTAAGTATGCAGGTCTTCCTGGTTCAATTGATAATATTACAATAAAAGCAGGATCAAAATATAAAGGAGGTTCAAATATGGATGAAATGACATTAGATGTTCCTAAATTTCATGCTGATTTTGTTGGAAATACGTTGGATGCTACATTAAAAATGAGGACTCCAACGACTGATCCATTTATCGATTCTAAAATTTTAGCAAAAGTAAATTTAGCAACATTAGGAAAAGTTATTCCAATGGCTGAAGGGGAATCATATAATGGAAAGTTAGATGCTGATGTAGTTTTAAATGGTAAAATGAGTGCACTGGAAAAACAAGACTTTGAAGCATTTAAAGCAACTGGTTCTATATTATTGAGCGATATGCTATATAAATCGAAAGAGATGCCGAATGATATCTCAATTAAAACAATGATGTTACGTTTTTCACCACAAAATTTAGCATTGGAAAGCTTAGATGCTAAAATGGGAAAATCTGATTTTCAAATGGCAGGAAAAATAGATAACTATTTAGGCTACGCTTTAAAAGATGAATTATTGAAAGGTGATTTTTCTTTTAAAAGTACAAATTTGGATTTAGATGAATTAATGGGGACGTCTGCTACTCCTGCTCCAGTAGTAGAAACAGCATCAACGGATTCAGAAACACAACCTCCAGCTACTTCGGAACCTTTTTTAATTCCTAATAATGTTGATTTCAATTTGAATACGAATTTAGCAAATGTGAAATACAGTGGAATAGTTATTAAAAATATTTCAGGTGGTATTAGAATGAAAGAAGAAGTAGCTTCATTGGATAATTTAGTGATGAATGCAATGGGCGGATCAATTGGTTTGAATGGGAAATATGATACAAAAGATCATTATAAACCAAGAGTGGATTTTGGATATGATTTGAAAGATATTGACATCAAAGAATTGGCCGATAATTTCATGACAATCGAGAAATTAGCACCAATTTCTAAACATACAAAAGGGAAAATCAGTACAAAGTTTGCTATGAAAACTGATTTATCAACTGCTATGGAACCTATTTATAATACGTTAAATGGTACAGGTGATTTCTTTTCTAAACAGGTGACAATTTCTGGATTTAAACCATTGGATAAAATAGCAGAGGTGTTAAAAATGAGTAAATTATCAAATCAAACGATTAACGATTTAAAAACCAGATTTAAGTTTGAAAATGGAAAAGTAACGTTAACTCCTTTTGATGTGAAATTAGGGAAAATTGTTACCAATGTTTCAGGTTCATCTTCTTTTGAACAAGATATTGATTATGTTTTAGCGATGAATATTCCAAAAGAAGAGATTCCAGCAAATATGATTAAAATGGTGGAAGATCAATTGAAAAAAGTGAATAATTTGGTTCCTAAATTAAACCTTTCTGCAATTCCAGATTTTATTAAAGTTAATGTTTTAGTAACAGGAAAAGGTACAGATCCAAAAGTTTCGTCAGATTTTAAAGAAGCATTATTAAAAGCAACAGGGAATCTAAAAGACAATTTAATTAACTCTGTGAAAGAAACTGTTAAAGATACTGTTAAAGCTATTGTCGGAAAGAAAATTGAGGAAGTTCGTGAAGATTTGAATGCAAAGAAAGAGAAAATAATGCAAGATGCTCAAAAGCTTGCTGACAAGGCTAAAGCTGAGGGGAAAAGAGTTGCTAACCTTGAAAGAGAAGCTGGTGATAAAGCAGCAAAATTAGCAATGGATGAAGCTGGATCAAATCCCTTAAAGAAAAAAGCAGCTGAAATTTTGGGTAAAAAAACAAAGAAAGAAGCTGAAGATAAGGCTGTTAAAATTGAAAATACGGCTAATTCTAAAGCGGATCAAATTATGAAAGAGGCGAAAGAAAAAGCGGATCAAATAAAGTAATCTCATTAAAAAATGGAAAATCGACGAGGCATTGTTTCGTCGATTTTTTTATTAAACATCACTCAATTATGATTAATTTTACAGAATGATTAATAAAATCAGAATTTCATTTATTCAAGAGCATGTTAAAACCCTTCTAAAAAGAATGGGGATAGTTCTTTTGTTTATGTCATTTTCTCGTTTGATCTTTTATTTTGTTAATTCAGATAGCTTTTCAGATATTTCAATTATTGATTTTTTTGTTAGCATTTGGTTTGA
This sequence comes from Flavobacteriales bacterium, assembly GCA_947474675.1. GTDB lineage: Bacteria > Bacteroidota > Bacteroidia > Flavobacteriales_D > Crocinitomicaceae > CAIUKX01. The sequence goes on along the minus strand of CANJKA010000040.1, from coordinate 8,920 downwards.
TTGCATAACGATTTGTATTTTTTTTATTCCTATTTTTTCTTTGTATTTATTTCCTTTGCCTATTAGGGAAAATAAAATTTACAAACTCTTTTTTAAGATTTTATTTCATCTAACTAATTCAATCATTCTTTTTTTGAATCTAATTGATGTTGAATATTTTCAGTTTACAAGTAAGAGATCTACTTTTGATATTTTCTCAATCGTAGGTGGCGAAAGTGATATGGGAACATTGGTCTGGTCTTTTGTGAAAGACTTTTGGATTCTTATTATTATCTTTATTATGTTCATCATAATTGCTGAATGGATGTATCGAAAAGCCGAAAGAAATATCATTATAAGCATAAAGAATTCAAGAGATTTTTATCTTAAAAATAGTATTACTTTCGTTTTGTTTTCAGCTTTTTTTTTAATAATAGGAAGAGGGGGTTTTGGTGTAAGACCAATTGGAAGTATTGAAGCATCTAGTTATACAAAAGCAGAGAATGCAGCCTTCGTTTTGAATACTCCTTTTACAATGCTTAAATCTTACGGGAAAGAAGTTTTAGAAATGAAAGAGTATTTTTCTGAAAAAGAAGAAAATAGATTGTTTAATCCTGAACAAATTTCAGTTCCACAGCATGTTTTACCTGATGGAACAAATGTGATGATTATCATTTTAGAAAGTTTTGGAAATGAGTTTGTTGGTGCTTACAATCAATCTGAAAGTTATACCCCTTTTTTAGATTCATTAATTGGTGAATCTTTAAATTTTGAATATGGTATTGCGAATGGTAAAAAATCAATTGAAGCTGTTCCTGCGATTATTGCTTCAATCCCAAGTTTAATGAATAACCCCTATATTAATTCACCTTATGGGAACAATAAAATCAATTCTTTAGCTACTATTTTAAGTGAAAAAGGTTATGAAACAGCTTTTTATCATGGTGCTACCAATGGTTCAATGCGTTTTGATGGTTTTGCAGCTTTAGCAGGGTATAAAAAATATTTTGGAAGAAAAGAATACAACAATGAAAAACATTCTGATGGTACTTGGGGGATATTAGATGAGTATTTTAACCCTTGGACCGCTAAAGAAATGTCTAAATTAAAACAACCATTTTTCTCAACTTTATTTACCCTTTCTTCCCACCATCCTTATTATATTCCTCCTACTTATAAAAATAAAGTAAAGAAAGGCCCTCAGCCAATATGTGCTTCGATTAATTATGCTGATTATTCACTTCGTAAATTTTTTAATGAAGCAAAAAAACAACCTTGGTTTAATAATACTTTATTTGTTCTTTGTGCTGATCACACACCTGCTTCAAATAGTGTAATGTATAGTCAGAGAACTCATATGTATAAAATTCCTATTATTTTTTATCATCCTCAAAAATTGGTAAAACCTAAAAAAGAAAAACAAATATTTCAACAATTAGATATTTTACCAACTATTTTAGATCTTTTAAATGTTAAAATAAAATTTTATTCATATGGAAAATCTTATTTTAAAAAGTCTGATAGAGAAGCTGTTACATATATAGAAGGAGCTTACTATTACTTTAATAAAAACCACATGTTCTCATTCTCGAATGATAAGGCACGGAATTTGTATGATTTCGTTGTTCGAAAAGAGTTCACGGAAGATTCTCTTACTTTTTATAAGAAAGAGACCAAAGTGGTTGAGAAAAGATTAAAATCAATTATTCAACGCTATAACCGTGACTTGATTCTGAATCAAATAACGGTAAAATGAAACAAAAAATACGCTTTATTATTAATCCAATTTCCGGTATAGGAAAGAAGACTGATATTCCAGCTCTTATTGAATCATATTTAGACCATTCAAAGTTCGAATATGATATCAAAGAAACGGAATACAGAAAGCATGCCAAAGCATTGGCATACCAATCTTCTCGTGAAGGATTTGATATTGTTTGTGCAGTTGGTGGAGACGGTTCTGTCCATGAAGTTGGGACAGCTTTAATTGGAACAAATACTAAATTAGCAATTCTTCCTACTGGTTCTGGAAACGGATTAGCTAGGCATCTTAATATTTCTCTTGATGTTATTCAAGCAATTAAATGTATTAACGATGACTTTTCTATTAAAATGGATACAGTTGTTGTAAATGATAAGCCTTTTTTGGGGGTTGGTGGTTATGGTTTTGATGCGTTAATTGCAAAGAGGTTTGATGAACATCATACACGAGGATTTTCAAGTTATGTAAAGTTGGTGTTTAAAGAATATTTTAAATACAAACCTAGAAAAATATCTTTCGATATGAATGGGGTGACAAGAGAAGTTTCAGTCGTTTTATGTACGATTGCAAACGCTTCTGAATTTGGGAATGGATTTTGCGTTTCTCCCAAGTCTTCAGTAACAGATGGACAGTTAGAATTCTGTATTCTTCGACCTTTTTCTGTTTGGTCGGCACCTTCAATAGCTTTTCGCTTTTTTAGGAGAACAGCCGACAAGTCAAGATTCACTGAAATAATTCCTTTTAAAAAAGCTAGAATTCGTTTAAATGATAAAATAGCACATTATGATGGAGAACCATTTGATGTAAGAGATGAATTAAATGTGGAGGTTGTTCCAGAAAGTCTTCATATCTTAGTCGGGAAAAACTAAAAATTCAAAAAAAATATATGTTTATTAATGCTGATATTGAAACTATTTTAGGTGTTTTATCTAAATTAGAAGAAACTCAAAAACCTGTTTGGGGTTCAATGAGTGCGCAAAGAATGGTTGAACATTTAACGGATGCTGTTAGAATTTCGAATGGAAAACTGATTTTAGATTTAGAGATTCCAGAAGAGAAAATTGAAAAAATGCAATTATTTTTAGCTTCTGAAACTCCTATGGCTAAAGGTATTGTTGTTTCGTTTGCATCTAAAGATACTCCTTTGAGACATTCTGAAATTGAATTGGCAATTGACGAATTAACGGAAGAATGGTGTGATTTTGAAGAACTTTTTGAAAGTGATGAATTAACAAAGACACAACATCCTTTCTATGGAGACTTAAATTTTGAACAATGGAAACGATTACATTCAAAACACTTTACACATCATTTTGAACAATTTGGATTGATTTAAATAAAATATATTATGCATAAAAAAAGAGGTAATTACCTCTTTTTTTATGCATAATAAGTATGACTTAAATTTTTATTTCAATGGAGGTTTAACCTTAACAGGAACTTCTACAACAGGTTTTGATTTTTGACTTTGAGGAGCTAAAACTTCCACAGGAGCCGTAGTACTTGTTTCTTGAATTTCGACTTCTTCGTTTTGTTTAATTGAGACTGTTTCTTGTTTAACTACCCTTCCCATTTTTTGAGGATAAACCTTTTCTTCATTTTTTTGATTTGGATCTTGAACAGGTGGAGTTGGAGGATTAATTTTATTTTCTTTCACCTCTACTTCTTTTGTTGTTTCTTTTGTTTGTCCAAATGAAGTTGAACAGATAAGACCGAATCCAATAGCTAGTGTTATTTGAGAAAAGTTTTTCATATAGTAAATTATTTAAAGTTCTGTAGTAAATTTACAAAACTTATGCCGTAAATTCAATTAAATGTTAAAAGTTTTTTTATACCCTCTCCCTTTTGCTTTATTTCTTGCTTTTGTTAATTGGATGTATTGGAGAAAACAAGGTTATTCATCTATTAGCTCTTTGTTTATGAGTTTTTTTGTTGCATACGCTTTGATATATGCTTTATTTAGAGAGATTTCCTAGAGCACTCGCCTTCGGTACAATTTTCAGTTTGGTGATAATATGTATACCATCTTTTTGAATACCAAGATTGGAGTAGTTTGTATGATTTCAATATTGAAATTCAACTAAGCTAAACTCTGACTAAACTCTATTCCCCAAAAAAAATCAATCCAAACCTACATTAGTATCATAATCCAGAATATAATTTGTTGACACTAGACTGAGTGATTTTACGATTTTCAAAGAAAATCATAAACTAGTAACGAAGGCGAGTACTTATTGAATCACCTTAACAGAACTCCCGTCCGAATAAATAACAACAACCAAACCGTGGTAATTTTCATTAACTTCTTGTCCAAGAATATTTGTTTTCAGAACAATTTCTTTTGATAAAGAATTTAAAGTATTATCGATCGTTATTATTCCAGATAAAGTAGATAGTCCATCAAAATCTGTTTGTTTCAATCTGTAATAATTAATTACGGGTCTTATGTTATAATCGATTAATGAATAATTTAAAGATTGAGTTGAATTTCCAGCTCCATTTAATTTACCTAAGTATTCAAAATTTTTACCATCATACGTTTTTTCAACAGTAAAAATGGCATTATTCAATTCAGTTGCTGTTGTCCATTTTAATTCATTGTCAATTCCAGTTTTGTTTCCTGTGAAAGTTATTAATTCAATGGGAAGCGTGTTGGTCGCTGATGAGCTTCCAATTGCCCAGTATGATGTTGGTGTACCAATAGTTGTTACAGCGGTAGTTGGAAGGCTTCCTGATGTATTAGTGCCTGAAGGTGTAGATGCTATACCTGCCCAATCTGTACCATTGTATTTTGCAACTTTTAATAATGTATAATCTATGACTCCAGATGTTGAATGCCAAGTTAATTGAACTGATGCTGTTAGTGCTACTGATTGAGCTAATGTCCAATATTCATAATGGCTCACACTAGATATACCTGTTAATGTTAAATCTGAATAGGCTAATGGAGTGTATCTTGCCGTCCAATTAGATGCTGTTACAGCACTTGGAGTAATTGTTATTGGTCTGTATTTAGTACCATTTCCAAAAGGAAAAGTAATTGCAGTTGTAGAAGAATAATTTTTCACAACACTGGCTGTTCCTGTTGTTACAATCATAGAAGTTGTGCTTCCTCCTGAGATACCTGGATCATCAATATCTGTTATCGTAAGTGTTTTTGTGGTTGCGATGTTTAAATCACCAGTGGACATTGTTAATGTTCCTGTAATTGTAGCATCAACTGAAAGAGCCACATCACCTAGGGTATTTGCAATGGTTAAATCATGAAAAGTGGTTGATCCTGCTCCTGAAATTGTTTGTGCAGCTCCACTATTTAAATTAACCATTCCAGTAGTTGCTGTAAAAGTCCCCGTGTTTATTAAATTCCTTCCTAAGTTTAAAGTAGATGCAACAACTGAAAGTGTCCCAGCTGTAACAGTTAAATCTCTTGTAACATTAGTTGTACCTGCAGTGAATAGGTAAAACCAGGGCAATTGATTTTTAAATCGTAAAAGGTATAACCTGTCATCCAAGTACCACTAAAACCTAAGTTTTCATAAAAAAGCCCTGTATTACAATTCCACCAAGCCGCAACACCGTTTACAACAAGACCTTGCACTTCCATTGTCCCAGTGTTAAAATTGATGGTCCCTTCTTGCCAAAAATCTCCAGAGATAGTTATGTAGTAATAACTTAAATTGAGGGTGGTTGCAGCACTGTTTCCAAGCAGTAGAGTTAGTAAGGTCAGATTCGAACTTAAAGTAGTTGAAGAACCTAGAAATAAATCAATTTCAGTAGTAGTAAAAGTTCCCGTTCCTCCAAGTATTTTAGTTGTACCTTTCATGTAAACGTAAGCATCTCCAACATGATTATGGGTTCCATTATTTGTAAAATTCCCATAAATATCTAAATATCCAGCTGAGGCATTTGTTGCGTTATTTGTTAGTGTTGCTCCTGAATTTATGGTAAGATCTAAAGCGCTTGCAACGGTAGCAGCTGCTATTGCTGGCTGATTCGAAGAGCCAGAAGGTATAAAAACATTGTAAGTTGACGATGGTTTTGAGGCGGTTGGGTAACCTGACCCTGTACTTTTTATCCAATTTCCATTTGTATTCCATGAAGTACTTGTACCACCTATCCATATGCAATAGGTTGTTACTCTGGAACCGTTATATAACCAACCGTATAACTCGCTGCAAGAGCTTGGCATGAAGCTCCACTATAATCAGACATTACAATTCGGTATGTCCCATTAGAACTTGGAGACCACGAAAAAGTTTCCTTCGTACCTGAAACTTCAACATCAATATAAGAAGTTGCATATACACCTCCAGATGAAACGTTTCCAGTTGTCAATATTGAAAATTGTTCGTCTGAAGCACAGCTACCACCAACGACAGATTTTGCAGTAAAAATATATGTATTTCCTGTTGTTGCTGCAAATTCAATATATCTTACTGCTCCAGAAACAAAGACAACAGTTTGCCAAGTAGCACTAGGAGTGATTGTTGAGGTAGTATTTATTGTGGGAGTTGTACAAGGAAGTTGTGCCTGAGACAAACTAGTAAGTTTTAAAAAAACAACTAATAAAAATAGTTTATTGAAATGCATTGTAGTAGGTCTCAATTTTTTAAATTTTTACAATGAAATATTTTTTTTATAAATTTAATAAAATTATTTTTATATCCAAAATGTTTTGAATTTGAAAATTATTTGAAATCTACTAAAAGTATTTTTTCACTTATTTTTACTAGCGTTTTTGAAATACCTATCTTGAAATCTAACAATTCTCATTTCAAATGATTATCTTTATTCACTAAAATAGAATTCAATTTTTATCGAAAATCTTTAATGAATTGAAATCGAATAAGTAAAACATAAAATGGATAAACTTTTTTCTGATTTCCCAAAAGTTTCGAAAGCACAATGGGAAGAAAAATTAATCAAAGAGTTAAAAGGAGCTGATTTTGAATCGTCCCTTAAAAGAAATGATGAGATTGAAGATTTCTCTTATTGTACTTATTATCACAATATTGATAGCTCTAATTCAATTGAAATTCCAGGGAAATCTTCTTTCAAAAGAGGAGGAAAGTCTGATAATAACGATTGGTTTATTGGTGCATTAATTTGTGTTGAAAATGAAAAAGAATCAAATAGTAAAGCACTGGATTTATTGATGACAGGCTGTACTTCTTTGGTTTTTGATTTTAAGAATAATCCATCTAATTTATCCGTTTTATTCAATGAAATTGGTTTCGAGTTTATTCAAACTCAATTTATTGTTTATTCATACGAACAGTTTTTAGGTATAAACGTGTATTTTGAAAAGTATGAAAATTGTGAGATTATTTATCGTTTAGATTTCTTTTCTTCCGATGAATTGATGTCTAAGTTCACTGATTTTACGTCTTTAATTGCGTCTAAAAATACTCGTTTTTGTCATGTAAATACATTTGAAATTCAACAATGTGGAGCTAATATTTCACAAGAAATTAGTTTCGGATTGGCTTGTGGTCATGAGTATTTAGTGAAATTAATGGAATCAGGTTATACAATTGATCAAGCTGCAGCATGTATTCATTTTTCCGTTGGAATTGGAGCGAATTATTTTTATGAGATTGCAAAGATTCGTTCAATGCGTGTTTTATGGTCGAAAATAGTTCAATCTTATAATCCTTTAGATAAAAATTCAGCGAATTGTCCTATTACGGCAGAAGTTGGTCACATGAATAAATCGTTGAAAGATCCTTATACGAATTTATTGAGACAAACAACAGAAGGTATGTCAGCTATTTCAGCAGGTGTTGAAACTTTATTAGTTCATCCGTATAATTCTAAATCGGTCGATGGACCTTGTGTTTTATCTAGTAGAATGGCTTTAAATATTTCATTGATTTTAAAAGATGAAAGTTATTTTGATAAAGTGATCGATCCAATAGGAGGAAGTTATTCTATCGAAAAATTAACAGATATTATTTCTGAAAATGCTTGGAAAATGTTTCAAGAAATTGATTCAAAAGGTGGGATTCTTTCTTCTAAAGCTGTTGAATTAATTAAATCTGCTATTTCTAATAAAGTCGAAATTAGAAAAGCAAAAGTAAAATCAGGAAAACAGATGATGATAGGGATAAATAAATTCACAAATCCTTTGGTTGAAACCAATTCATGGTCAGTCGAAGAAAGTTATTTTGGTTTGAAGAAAGTTGTTTTCGAACGGGATATTAAATTTAATTAAGATATGAAACGTATTTCATTCAAAGATATTCAATATAAATCAGAGATTTTCAATGATATTGAAGATGCTGAAATTACTGGAGAAACTGCTGAAAAAATTAATTTATTTAATTTTTATCAGGCAAAAGATATTAAAGAAACGGAACACATCGGTTATGTTTCTGGAATAGCACCATATCTACGTGGGCCTTACTCATCGATGTTTGTTATTCGACCTTGGACGATTCGTCAATATGCCGGATTTTCTACAGCTGAAGAGTCGAATGCTTTTTACAGAAGAAATTTAGCTGCAGGACAAAAGGGCCTTTCAGTAGCATTTGATTTAGCAACACATAGAGGTTACGATTCAGATCACGAAAGAGTCGAAGGAGATGTAGGGAAAGCAGGTGTGGCAATTGATTCTGTTTTGGACATGAAGATCTTATTTGATCAAATTCCTTTGGATGAAATGTCGGTTTCCATGACGATGAATGGTGCAGTTTTGCCAATTTTAGCATTTTATATAGTTGCAGCAGAAGAGCAAGGAGTTAAACAAGAATTATTATCAGGAACGATTCAGAATGATATTTTGAAAGAATTCATGGTTCGAAATACGTATATTTATCCACCGGAATCATCGATGCGAATTATAGCAGATATTTTTGATTATACATCGAAAAATATGCCTAAGTATAATTCAATTTCAATTTCAGGTTATCACATGCAAGAAGCAGGAGCTACTGCTGCAATTGAATTGGCATATACATTAGCAGATGGTTTAGAATATCTAAGAGCAGGAATTAAAGCAGGTATGAGTGTTGATGAATTTGCTCCAAGACTTAGTTTTTTCTGGGCAATTGGAATGAATCACCACATGGAGATTGCTAAAATGAGAGCTGGGCGTTTAATTTGGTCAAAATTAGTTAAACAATTCAATCCAACTTCTGAAAAATCATTAGCGTTGAGAACGCATTGTCAAACATCTGG
>CANJKA010000039.1 GCA_947474675.1 Flavobacteriales bacterium | reverse complement strand
CCTTTTATAAATTTGAAATTTCTGGTTTCGTCTAATATTTCAGCTCCAATAATATCTGAAGGCATTAAATCGGGAGTAAACTGAACTCTATTAAAACTTAAACCTAATGTTTGAGCGATAGTATTTACTAATAAAGTTTTTGCTAAACCAGGAACACCTACTAAAAGACAATGCCCTTTTGAGAAAATAGAAATTAATACCTGATCGACAACATCATCTTGTCCAACAATTACTTTATGAATTTCATTTTTTAACTCTTTATAATGTTCAACTAATTTATCAACGGCTTCTTTATCTGACATTTTAATTTTGTTTTATATTTGTTGTATAAATATAATAAATGTATTATCATATTTTCTTTGAATTATTTTAGATTTTTAAGATTTATTTTATCATAATATTCCAAGAATTTTTAAACAGACAATCTGAAAATGATGGATCAATGTGTATATAGGATTGAGAAATTTTCGAAATAATCCATTTATCTTTAATTTTTTGCTTTTTATCATTTTCTGCAGCTCGTTTAATCAAAGAATAATCATCTGTTAAATTAGCAGTATGAGGAGCTGTTCTTTCCATTAATCTAACTATTCTAACACCTTGCTTGTGTTCGTAAATATCAGAATATATGTTTGGAGAAGAAATATCCCCTTTTTCCATTACATCAGTAATAACAAAAATCTGTTGATCTACTTGACTTAAGTTTTCCATATCCCAAGTTTGTTCCGAAGTAATTGGATTGGTAATTATTCCTCTATTTTGTTTTGTTAATTCATCATTAGAATATTTTAAAACAGCTTCATCCCATGTTATTGTTCCTGCAGATAAAGCAGCATAGCAAGAGTCAATTTTATCGGCTGATTTCGACAGTGCTTCATCACTAACTTTTGGGATGATAAGAATATGTTGAACGGTGTAATCGTCCCCTTTCCTTTCAATTAATTTAACAATATGATATCCGTAAGGAGATTCAAATACTTGAGATACTTCATCTACTTTTAAATTAAATAATGTGTTTTCAAAAGTTGGAACCATCATTCCTCTTGTAGCTGTAATTTTCCCTCCATCTCTTGCACTTCCAGGGTCTTCAGAAATTTGTTTGGCTAATAATGAAAAATTAGCACCTCCTTCTACAATTAGTAATCGTGCTTCTTCTAATTGATCAAATGCAAGTTTTTTTTCAACTTTTGTTATTACAGGATAATGAACTATTTGCTGAAAACTTAATTGAGTATTAATTAATGGCAAACTATCAACTGGAATTTTAGAGAAAAAATCTTTTACTTCTTTTGGAGTTACACTAACATCTGAAGTTATATTTCTTTCCATTTCTTGTGACAATAATTTTTCTTTTATTGCTTCTCTAAATTCTATTTTTAATTCAGTGGTAGTTTTACCATAAAATTCTTCTAATTTTTGTCGACTACCAATTTGCTGTTCAATCGTGCGTAATCTATTTTCCATTTCAGCATCAACCTGTGCATCATTAATAACGATACTATCTATCTTAGCTTGATGAAGCAATAGTTTTTGAAACATGGTTTCCTCCAAAACAAGACACTCAGCATTAACAGGAATTGTATCACCGAAAGCTTTCATTCTTGAAATTTCAACTTTAATATCTGAAAGAAGTATAATGTTATCTCCTATTTGAGCAACGATTTTATCAAGAACTATATCTTTATTTTGTCCAAAACTTAAAGCCGAGAAAAATACAGTAAAAATTAAAGCAAATACGTTTGTTAACTTCATGTTCCTTTTTAATATTAAAATGAATAAATTCATTTTCATTGTTTGAATTAATTAATTTTTTAAATATCTCTTTGTAAAGTTTGAAAAAAGATTTAACATCTAAATATTCTTTATCTTTTTTTAACAAGAAATAATCTTCAAGAGTCTTTAAACTAAACAGGCTGACATTAATAGTCAGCCTGTTTAAAACAATTTTTAAACTTACTTACCGAATGAGTATAAAATCGGTTTATTAATGACTACAGGATGCTTAATAGCTAATTCCTCCAACCATTTTTTCTCTAAATAATTTTGATAATCTGAAGTTATCGCTCCTTTTGATTCATTTAATTCTTTTTGTGCTGGCATCAATAATTCATTTACTTTTATAACAAAGAATTTACCATCAACTTCATACGGTTTATTAATCCCTTTTACTAACGCCTTATCTTTTAAATAAACTGTTTGATCTTTATCAAATTTATTTGTTCTAACTCTCAAATTCAATTCAGTGTCTTTATTGATTACTTCTAATACGTGTCTTGAATTAATAGTGTCGTTTTGAATCATTGAATAAACTTGATCAGCTATTTTTGAATTATAACATTCGTACACAACAGCATCAACTCTATTTCCCCAAACATATTTAGATCTGTTTTCATTAAAGAATAATTTTAAACCCACTGTATCCTGCATAGCTTTATTCCATACTTGATCAGTCATGATTTCGTAAAGTATAATTCCGTCATGATATTCATTCATTAAAGCTTTGAAATCAGGATATTTCCCTTCTAATTTAGACTCTTCATACGCTAAAACTGATTCTTTTTCCCATTTTGCATATTGAGTTTTAACAATTACACTAAAAGCATCTTTACTAATTCCTCTTTGGTTTCTTTCTAGGAATTGAGCAAATGATTTCTGCGTGAAATTTTTACCATCTAAAATAAAAAGAACTTTATCAGATTTTAATTTTTCAGCTGTCCATTTACCTTCAAAATAAGTTGAATCTAAATTTGACTCAAACCATTTAATTGATTTTTTAGATTTGTTAAAATAATAATAAGATTTTTTTAATTTAATAACGTATGAATCTTGTGTTTTCATTGAACGCTCATCTTTATTTACTTTATTTTGTAAATCTTTTTTAGCCGTTTCAAACTTTGGAACATCTGTCCATTCAACTCTTTTTATAATGTGGTAACCGTATTCAGTTTTTATTGGTTTACTGTAGTCTCCATTTTTTTTCAAAGCAAAAGCAGCATCTTCAAAATCTGTCACCATTCTAGTTGTTGTTCCAGTCCCAAAAGCAGGTAAAACACCATCTTTTGAATTAGAACTAGGATCATCAGAATAATTTTTAACTAATTCTTCAAATTTTTCACCTTTTTCTAATTTTGTATAAATTTCTTGAATTTTCTTATTTGCAATTTCAACCTCTTCTGGAGTTGCAGATTTTGGAGCTGCAACCATAATATGAGCTGCTTTCATCGTTCCTCTTGCCGGTCTACTAGAAACTACATAAATTAAATGGTATCCAAAACGTGTTCTAACAGGAGTTGAAACTTGACCGATTTTAGATTTGTATGCCGCATCTTCAAAAGGATAAACCATCTGAAAAGCAGTAAAAAATCCTAAATCTCCTTCATTTGATTTAGCTGAAGGATCCTCAGAGCTTGATCTAGCAACATCAGCAAATCTTTCTCCTTTATCAATTTTAGCTTTTAAAGCTAAAATTTTATTATAAGCTAAAAGTGTATCCGCAGGAAGAAAATTTGGTTCACATCTAACTAAGATATGCGAAGCTCTTAATTCAATTTTTGTTCTTTCATAAGCTTCTTTAACCATCTCCTCATTTCTAGCTGAGTCGATTAAATAAGGTGCCGCTAATTGTTTTCTATAACCGTCTAATTCTTTTTTTAATTTAGGAATTGTATCGTAACCTAATGCTTCAGCTTCAGCAACTTTTAATTTAAACTTTGTAAACAATTCCATATATTCATCTAATGCCTTAGGATCGTATGAAGGATTAGGATTGTTTTTTAAATATATTTGTAAAAATTCAGATTTAGTAATCTTTTTCTTACCTACCTCCATGATAACTGGGTCAGTTTGAGAAAAACTTGTAATCGTAATTAAAGCGAAAGATAAAAGTAAAAAATGCTTCTTCATAGGGTGTTTAAATTTATTTAAGTTTCAAATGTAATTCTTAAGTTTTAAATAGAGTGTATATATTTTATTATTTTATACTGTAATTTGGTGCCTCTCTTGTAATCGTAACATCATGTGGATGTGATTCTCTCATTCCTGCATTTGTAATACGAATAAATTCAGCTTGTTTTAATCGTTCAATTGTTGGTGCTCCACAATACCCCATTCCAGCTCTTAATCCACCTATAATTTGGTAAACGACTTCAATTAAGTGCCCTTTATAAGCAACTCTACCTGAAATACCTTCTGGCACTAATTTTTTAACATCATCTTCTGCATCTTGAAAATAACGATCTTTCGAACCTTTTTGCATTGCCTCCAAAGACCCCATCCCTCTGTAGGATTTAAATTTTCTACCTTCGTATATAATTGTATCCCCAGGAGATTCTTCAACTCCAGCAAACATCGAACCCACCATTACAGTATCAGCTCCAGCAGCAATTGCTTTAACAATATCTCCAGTGTAACGAATTCCTCCATCAGCAATTACTGGTACACCAGTACCTTCTAACGCTCTAGCAACATCATTTATTGCAGTTAATTGTGGAACTCCCACACCAGCTATAATTCTTGTTGTACAGATTGATCCAGGTCCGATACCAACTTTTACTGCGTCAGCACCAGCATCGACCAAATGTTTCGCAGCAGCTGCAGTTGCAATATTACCTACAACAACATCTAATTTTGGGTATTTTATTTTTACTTCTCTTAATTTTTCTACAACACCATTCGTGTGCCCATGAGCTGTATCAATTACAATTGCATCAACTCCTGCATCTACTAACGCACCAACTCTTTCAATTGTATCGCTCGTTACGCCAACTGCCGCAGCAACTCTTAATCGTCCAAAACTATCTTTGCATGAATTCGGATGTTCTTTTACTTTAATTATATCTCGATAGGTAATTAAGCCAATTAATTTATAGTCGGCATCTACAACTGGTAATTTTTCAATTTTACTTTCTTGTAAAATATCTTCAGCTGTATTTAAATCAGTACCATCTTTTGCCGTTATAATATCTTTAGTTGTCATCACTTCACGGATAGGTCGATCATTGTTTTTTTCAAAACGTAAATCTCTATTCGTTACAATACCTACTAGTTTTTTATTATCATCTATAATTGGTATACCGCCTATGCCATTTTCTTTCATTGATAAACGTGCATCTCTCACTAAGGCACCTTCATGAAGTGTAACCGGATCAAGGATCATCCCGCTTTCAGAACGTTTTACTTTCCTTACTTCTAATGCTTGTTCTGCAATAGTCATGTTTTTGTGGATCACGCCAATACCACCTTGTTGAGCAATAGCAATAGCTAACTTAGATTCAGTTACAGTATCCATTGCAGCTGAAGTAATTGGTGTGTTCACTTCTATGTTACGAGTGAATTTACTTTTTAATTGAACCTCACGGGGAAGAATTTCTGAAAAGGCTGGAACTAATAATACATCATCGTATGTTAATCCTTCTCTTATTTGACTAATATCTGAAAGTGACATGCTGAATTTTTTTTTCTAAATTCGTGCAAATATAACAATATTTAATAAATTTTAAATAGATTAATTCTTTTAAATTAAAATTATAGGACTTATTTTATTTAATTTTTGTTAATTTTTTTATTTTTAAATCAAAGTTATTATCAAAATAGCTTATCATTGTACTATATAATAAATTAAAGTGAAGAATTTAAATGTAATTTTATTGATATTGATATCTGGATTTTGTTCAGCTCAAAACTCTTCTGATACAATTAAAAAGTCTAAAAAAATCATTCAATTATCTGGTGTTGTCGTCTCAGAAAATGCTTTAGAGCAATTGCCTTTTTCAACAGTTTATGATGTTTCAACAAAACGTGGCGTATTGACTGATTATTACGGCTACTTTTCAATGGTTACTTATCCTGGAGATACTTTAATCTTTAAATATTTTGGTTTCAAAACATCTAGTTTTATTGTTCCTGACACCTTAGTTGATAATAGATATTCGATTATCCATATGTTACAGCAAGATACATTACAATTACCAGAAGTAACAGTTTATCCTTGGCCTTCCAGAGAAAATTTCGCAAAAGCATTTGTTGAAATGGAACCATATAGTGACGCTTTCAGACGTGCTCAGGAACAATTGTCAGGTGAAAACTTAGCATTTGCTGCAGCTAGACTTGAATCTGATGCTTCTCTTTCTTCTGGGTACTCTCAAAATCAATATTATACAAAGCTTTATTCTAACGGCCAATTACCAGCTAATAACCTTCTAAACCCTTATGCATGGGGTAAATTTATTGATGAATGGAAAAAAGGAAATCTCAATAAAAAATAGATGCCGTTTTTCTTAAAATATAAATCCTTCTTTTAAGTGGCGTAGGTAAAATGCATTCCACTCTTCTGCTGACAATATTACTGGAGAAGGAGATGAACTACTTGCACCATTTACTCCGCTAACACCATTGTTTCCATTGTTTCCGTCTCTTGATTTTAAAAGTTTTGCCGCTGCAGAAGCATTTGTATAATCTCCTTTTCCGCCTTGACCTCCTTGAGCTGGAATACCTGCCAAACCTCCGCTATTTGATAAAAGAAATAATGAGCTTGAATTAATCATTTCAGAAGAATACACTAAGTAAATTGTTCCGGCATTACCTCCTGAACCCGAATTACCTCCAGCCCCTCCATTTCCTCCGTTCAAAACACTTAATTTTGGATCTATATTAAACAATCCAGGCATGCCTTTTCCGCCGTTTCCGCCATTTCCACCATTTCCTCCGTTTGTATTAATCGATATTTGTTGACCATCATATCTGAGAACTTCTGTTTGATGTTTATTATCTGAATAAAATATATGTAGAATAATATATTTTGTTTGGTTCAAAGTCACTGTTTTACTAAAAACTCGAACACTCAGCCCATTAGTTCCATTAGTTCCATTTGAACCATTATTACCGATTTCACCATTTTTCTTCCCATCAATTCCATTCGTACCATCAATACCTTTTGATCCAACGACATTGATTGAACATGTTGTAGGGTATTCGATCATCATTACTTTTTTAGCCAATATCTGATCATTCAATTTGTTTTTCAAACTCAATTCAACGGTTTCAAAAAGAGATGGTTCTTCAAGCCGTATCATAAAATCACTTCCTACTAAATTCACTTCATTTGCTGAAACATTTACAAAATTAGATTCATTAAATAAATTGTGTGCAGGGGGGGAAGTTTTTCCATTACTAAAAATCAATTCATAATCTAATTTATTTTTATGGTTAACAGGAATTTTGTTATTTTTAATAATTAAACCTTTAACATATGGATAAATAATAGGTTTTTGTAATTTAATGTCACTTCCATTATAAATAACTTCAATGTTACAGGTGTTATTCGTACCTGAAATTAATTGTTGATTAAAAGTCACAATCCCATGCTTAAATGAGCTAATGTGTTGACCATTTACTTTTATTTTATTCCAATAAATTGAAAAAGTATTTGGAGCTATCACGATCCTTTTTCCGCTTTTTTTAATGAGGTAAACTGTTATAGCAAAAGTATTATTTTTACTAAAATTTGATGAATCTATATTAAAATCAATATCTCTAATTTTTCCAGCGAAAGTAGTGGAAGAAAATAATATTATACTTAAAAAAATTAATGTTTTCATAAATGTTTTATTTGTTTTAAATTATCTAAGATGTTGAACCACTTAAAATTTACGAAATGAATCGCGATTTTTTTAAAAAAAATATCGGAATTAAGGATAAATTTTGGACCTTGGTTTATTTCTTATTATTTAGTTTATTGTTTTAAATTATTTATTCTAAAGTAATTTTGTTATCAGTAATTTGAATTACATCTCCTGGAATTAATTTAGCTCTTTTACGCGTTTCTATTTCACCATTTCTTAACACCATTTCTTGATTAACAATCATTTTTGCATGACCTCCAGTGTTAGCTAAACCAATAGCTTTTAAAAGTTGTATCAATTCAATATACTCTCCTTCAATTTTAAATATTTGCTCCATTATTGTTTTTTAAATATGCTTGATAAATTTCTTCAGCTGCTTGAAATGATGTTGTATTTCCTTTGTTAATTTCATTTTCAATTTTCTGGATCTTTTCAATTACCAGGCCATCGTTGAAAAACTGAGATAAAATTAAATCTCTTAATGTCTCGTGAAACCAAAAAGAATCTTGATTTTGTCTTTTTTTAAGAAACCATCCATTGATCTTCGTATGGTTTTCATATGATTTAATAATAGTCCAAACTTTTAAAATATTTTCACCTTTCGTTGAACTGCATGTAGATGATTTTGGAATCCATCCGTTTGGATTTGGGGGAAATAAATGTAAAGCATTTTGATATTCTCTACTTGCTAATTTGGCTTTCGTTATATTATCACCATCTGATTTTGTAATGAAAATTGAATCTGCCATTTCCATTATTCCTCTTTTTATTCCTTGTAATTCATCGCCTGCTCCTGAAAGCATTAATAAAAGAAAAAAGTCAACCATCGAATGAACCATTGTTTCAGATTGACCAACTCCAACCGTTTCAATCAAAATAACATCAAAACCAGCAGCTTCACAGAGTAAAATGCTTTCTCTTGTTTTTTGAGCAACTCCTCCAAGGTTTTTTCCAGAAGGCGAAGGTCTTATAAAAACATTTTCCATATTCGAAAGTTCTTCCATTCTAGTTTTATCACCTAATATACTTCCCCCGCTTATTTCACTGCTTGGATCAATGGCTAAAACAGCAATTCTTTTTCCTTCAGCTAAAAGAATTTTCCCTAACGCTTCAATAAAAGAGCTTTTACCGACACCTGGTACGCCAGTAATTCCAATTCTAATAGAATTTCCTGAATAAGGAAGACATGATTTAATTAACTCTTTTGAAACAATTTTATCTTCTTTTAAAGAACTCTCTAATAAAGTAATAGAAGTACTTAAAACACTGGTGTTGTGCATTAAAAGACCTTCTAACAGAGATTTTGAATTCATCTGTTTTTTCCGATCTTTTCTTTTATTGAACCAATTATTTAATTGCTTATCATCCATTATTGATACAAATATAGTTAAAATGATTTTGTTGTTAAAAAATAAAAATAAATCGTTAATTTATCAAAGTTTAACCTACCAAATTCATTGATTTGTCTAAAAAAAAAGAAAAGCAATCAAAGAAAAAGTGTTTTTTAATAATATTTCAATATATTTATGTTACTATTACTAATTAATGAAAGGAGAACAAGATTTTAAGACTAAACTAAGTGCCAAATTAAATCAAACAGAAAAGATTGATTTAATGAATGAATATGCTTGGGAAATTCGTAAAATAAACCCTTTAAAATCTCTTGAAATCTCAAAACAAACATTTGATTTATCAAAAAAAGAAAATTATGAAAATGGCTTAGGCTTTAGTTTATTAATTTCAGGTTCTTCGTATTATAGATTATCAATTTTTCAGTCTGGATTTTTTGATTTAAAGAAAGCTTTAAAAATATTTTCTTTGGTTCAAAATAAAATATATTTATCCTATTGCTTACATTATTTGGGGAACATATCTAGCTCTTTAGAAAAATTTGATGAAGCTATTGAATTTTATGAAAAAGCAGGCTCTATTTCAGTTGAAATCGATGATCAGGTAGGGATTACTTACAACCTAGGAAGAATTGGTTTAGTTCACTTTTTATGTGGGAAAAATGAAGAAGCACATTTTTATTTATCGAATGCAAAAAACATTTTAATTGAAAATGGAGATGAAATTGGTTTAGCTGATGTTTTAATAAATATTGGTAAAAATTATTTTGCCTTATCCCAAATCGACAACTCTCTAAAATGTTTTACAAAAGCATTGAGTTTAAGCAAAAAAAATAAATATTTTATTGGTGTTTCTAATTCTTTAAAAAATCTAGGTATTTATTTTGATCATTCAAAAAATTTCGATATTGCTGAAACATATTTTCTCGAAGCTCTAGAAATTGCTGACAACATAGAGGAGAAATTTTTAGCATTAAAAATTACATCAAAATTAGCTGATCTATATGAAAAAACAGCTGATTTCAAAAAGGCATTTGAGTTTTTGAAAAAACACGACGCTTACACTTCTGAAATTCAAAAAATAAGTAATCAACACAGTATTAATTCTTTACAAATTCAGTTTGATATAGATGAATTAGAAAAAGAAAAAGATATTCACGAAGTAAGAAAAAATGAATTTTCTCAATTTCAAAATGATTTAGAAGATAAAAACATAAAGTTAGAGCTTCTTTCTCTTGTTGCCAGTCAATCCGACAATGTAATTATCATAATGGATGCATTGGGAGAAGTTAATTTTGTTAATGACAGTTTTGTTCGTTTTAATTCATGTGGACTTGATGAAATAAAAAAGATTAAAGGAAAAACTATTTTTGAAATTAGTAATAATCCCGACATTAGAAATATTGTTGAAACATGTATTTCTGAGAGAAAATCAATTTCTTATGAATCTTTAAATGTTTCAGAATCAGGAAATGAAGTCTGGGGTTCAGCATTATTAACTCCTGTATTTGATGTTTTTGGAGAATTAACTAACTTAATTATTGTTGAAAACGATATAACTGAAAGGAAAAGAAATGCTGAAATAATCCATGCCAAAAACTTAGATATTACTGCAAGTATAACCTATGCTAAAAGAATTCAAGAAGCTATATTACCAAATCAATTAAAAATAAGACATCATTTTCTTGATAGTTTTATTTTTAATCAACCTAAAGACATTGTAAGTGGTGACTTCTATTGGTTTGATAGATTGGGTGATCATGTTTTATTTGCACTTGCTGACTGTACAGGTCATGGTGTTCCTGGAGCATTTATGAGTATGATTGGCGTGAATTTATTGACTCAAATTGTAAATGATAGTTCGATTACAAGTCCAGAGAAAGTTCTTGAAAATTTAGATGTTAAAATAAAAAAATCTTTGAAGCAAACTGGTGAGGTAAATGAGACTACAGACGGAATGGATATTGCGTTTTTAGAATTTAGCTTTATTAAAAGTATTTCCTCCGATAATGTAACTCTTAATTATGCTGGAGCATATAGACCGTTATGGATTATTAGAAATAATGAATTAATTGAAATTCAGCCTAATAAAGAGAGCATTGGAGGTGGTAACACAAAAATGAAAAAATTCACTAATAATACGATAGATGTTTTTAAGGGCGATGTCTTATATCTTTTTACAGATGGATGTGTCGATCAGTTTGGTGGAAGAAAAGGGAAGAAATTCAGAACAAATGGCTTAAGAGAATTATTACTAGGTATACATAAAATGCCTATGAAAGATCAAGAAAAAATGATTTCTTCAACATTAAACGCTTGGAGAGGAAATCTAGAGCAAGTTGATGACATTTTAATTATGGGATTCAAATTTAAATAAATAAAATCCTGATTTTTGTCAGATAAATATTCACTCATATATTAAGATGAAAAAAATAGGATTATTGTCGGATACTCATGGATTCATTGATCCAAAAATATATACTTATTTTTCTGAAGTAGATGAAATCTGGCATGCGGGAGATGTTGGTACTCTTGATGTAATTGATGAATTAAGAAAGTTTAAACCATTAAGAGGTGTTTATGGAAATATAGATGATTATAATATAAGAAAAGAATTCCCTGAATTTATTCGTTTTAATTGTGAAGATGTTGAAGTATTGATCACACATATAGGTGGAAGGCCAGGTAAATTTTCAACGCCAACTTTACTGGAATTAAAAAAAGGTATACCCAAACTATTTATTTGCGGACATTCTCACATTCTATTAGTCAAAATGGATCCCAAAAACAAAATGTTATGTATGAATCCTGGAGCTTGTGGTATTAAAGGATTTCATTCTGTAAAAACGCTATTGAGATTTAGTATAACTGGCGATAGAATTCATGACTTAGAAGTTATTGAAATTGGAAAAAGAGTTTAAAATTAGTTATATGTATAATTTTTAGCTTTTCTTTGCGTTTAGAAATTATGAAAAAAATATTTACTTTTTTATTGATCACAAGTAGTTCATTTTTGTTTTCTCAAACAGGAGGGAAGTCAACTTTCGCGTTATTAGATTTAGGTTTTAGTGCTAGGTCAAACGCTTTGGGAACAGATTTTATTACGGTTAAAGATCAAGATGTGAACCTAGGAGTTATGAACCCTTCACTTTACAATACGAAAATGAACAACTTTTTAGGTGTTAATCAAGCATTAATGGCAGGAGGTATTTCATACGGAATGATCGCATATGCAAAAGATTATAAGACATTAGGAACATTAGCAGGAAATCTGAGGTATGTTAATTATGGAAAAATGGATAGAACTGATGTAGGAGGAACGACAATTGGAACATTTACACCTTCCGAATATATTTTAGGAATAGGTTTAGGGAAACAGATAAATCCTATGATTTCTATTGGGACAAATGTGAATTTATTGTATTCTCAGTTAGAAACGTATAATGCTTTCGGTATGTCAATCGATATGGCAGGAACCTATGTTGTTGAAAAATCAAACCTATTAATTACCGCCTTGGTTAAAAATGCTGGACTTCAGTTTAATAGCTATACAACAAAAAATAAAGCTCCATTACCAACAGATTTTCAGTTAGGAATAGCCCATAAATTAAAGCACGCTCCTTTTAGAGTTTCTGTTGTTGCACATCATTTAAATAAATGGAATATAACATATGTAAACCCGAATTTAAAACCAACAATTGATGCGTTGACAGGTGATACCATTCCTGTTAAATATGCTGGATTCGGAGAAAAACTAGCTAACCATTTTACTTTTCAAGTTGAAATGATTTTTGGAAAAAATCTTCATGTCAGAACCGCATTTGATTACCACAGAAGACAAGATCTAAAAATAGCTCAAAGACCTGGTGCTGCAGGTTTTTCTTTTGGAGTAGGATTGTATTTTAAAAGAATCAATATAGATTATGGATTTTCAATTTATTCGCAAGCTGGATTTAGTAATACTTTGACGCTTACCTCAAATATAGGAAATTGGAAAAAATAGGTTTATTTTTCTTTTATATCAGTTAATAGCAAAGAGGAAACAATATAACTTGCTGAACCTATAACAATAAAGATAAAAGTAATTCTAAAATATATAGGCGATGTCAATTTTAACAATAGAATTGAAGTCACTAATATAAAACTTATCCAAAAGATAATTCGAGTTATAAAACTTATTTTATCTGACCTGTTTTTCAAATGAGAATTAATTCCAATTGTTATAAATAATAAAATTATTGATAATAAAAAAGGTGCGTAAACTTTTAAATCTTCAGGATTTAAAATACAAATTACAAATAAAAAATTTAAAAAAAGTCCGCTATAAAAAGCGATTCTTGAAAGACTTGACTCATCGTTACAGATTAACTTTAACGAAAAGAAAATACTTGTGCTAATTATTGAACAGACAAATAAATTCCATAAATAATAAAATGATCCACCTGTAAAATAAAGTACGATAGAAGTAATTAAACACAAAGTAGAAACTAATAATAAAGAAACTATAATCTTTTTCAAAATACATTAAATTAACAGTTCAGAATAAAGATAATATTATTTTTTTAAAAATTAGATTTTTATTTAAAACACATTTTATGATATTTTATAGACGACAATGATTAGTTCATGTTTATATTTTATTAATTTCGTAAATAATTATGCGTTTTGTCTCAGATATATCTTTGTTTTGGTTGTTTCCTTGGTTGGTAATTTCGATTTTACTGTCATTTTATTTATATAAAAATGAGTCTTGGTGTTTGGAATTAAAAAAAACTTGGCAATACACCCTTAAATCCTTAAGAGCTTTAGGACTTTTCTTATTGGGTGTTTTACTGGTTGGACTTCTCTTCGAAGCTGTTGATTACAGAGTCGAAAAACCAGTATTTATAACAATGATTGACAATTCCTCTTCCATGAAGAATTATCAAGACAGTTTGGTTGTGAAGAATAAAATAACCCATTTTGAGCAAAAAATGCGAGCTAAATATGGGACAAAATTTGACTTTGTTCAATACATAGTTGGTTCAAATGTAAATGAAAATGGCAAAATAGATTTTAAGGAGGCTAGTTCATTTTTATCCGATGGCTTTGAGAAAATTTACACTGATTATTACAATAGAAATATTGGAGGAATTGCTTTTTTTTCAGATGGTAATTTTAATAAAGGAACAAATCCAATTTACAGTGCTGAAAAAATTAATTTAACGCCCATCTTTACAATTGGAGTAGGTGATACTATCCCGAAAAGAGATCAGTATATAAAAGATGTGGTTTCGAATGAAGTAGCTTTTTTGAAAAACAAATTCCCTGTAGAAGTTGATCTAGAAGCAATAAAAGTAGGGAAATCAAATGCAACTGTTTCTATTTCTTCTGAAGGGAAACAAATAGCTTCACAAAATGTGAATTTTTCGGATGGAACCTATGACTACAGACATGTTTCTTTTTTATTAGACGCAACCAAAGTCGGACATCAACAATACACTGTTTCTATTACAAAAGCTTCAAATGAGTACAATTATTCAAATAATATCAGACAATTTTATATTGAAGTATTGGATTCAAGAAGTAAAGTTCTTTTGTTAGCTGGTGCTCCTCATCCAGATGTTGCAGCTTTTAAAAGTGTCATTGAAAAAGACGAGAATTTAGAAGTGAAATCTGTTTTAACAAAATCATGGGATAAAGATTTAAAAAATATCGATTTAATTATATGGCATGAACCAGGAATTCAATACGATGAGTCTGTGTTTAGAAAAATTGAAGAGTCTAAAATTCCTGTTTTATATTGCTTAGGACCGAATACATCTAATTCAACGATACAGAAATTAGGTTTAGGTATTTCTGTAAGTAGCGGTAATCAAACAGATGAAGTACAAGCAAAAATAAATAATGGTTTTCAACAATTTGAAGTTTCTACAGAATTACAAACGGCATTAACTTTCTTTCCACCTTTGAAAGTTAAATTTGGAGAAGTAAAACTAGCCGCTGGAAATGATGTCATGTTGTTTCAGAGAATAGGTTCAATTCAAAAAAAGGAACCTCTTTTGTTTTTTGGTTCTAAAAATAGCTCAAAGTACGGAGTTTTGTTTGGTGAAGGAATTTGGAGATGGAAAATGAATGAATATGTTCGTTCAGGAAATCAAAAGAATTTCACTGAATTTATTCAGAAAATCAGTCAGTTTTTGGTGATAAAAAAAAATACTTCAGCGTTGAGAGTTACTATTCCTAAACGTTTTAACAAGGATGAAGATGTTTTTATAAAGGCTGAATTTTACAATGAATCACTCGAATTGATAACAAAACCTGTAATTGATTTCACTTTAAAAAACGAAAAAAATAAAATTAAGAAACATCAGTTTGGTATTGTAGGTAACTTCTATAAATTATCATTGGGAAAATTGGTTCCTGGAAAATATACTTGGTCTGCTAGTTGTAAATTTAACGGTAAAAATTATACTAAATCAGGTGTTTTTATTGTGGAAGATGTTCAAATTGAAAGTCTAGATACACGTGCAGATCATACTTTGTTAAATCAAATTTCTGTTAATTCGAATGGTAAATTTTATCGTTTGGCAAACAGCGATCAATTAATTAAAGACATTGAAAACAGAAGCGATATCGTCGAAATGAGTTATAGAGAAGCTTCATTTAATGACCTGATTGACTATAAATGGTTTTTATTTTTATTAATTGTAGTCTTTGGATTAGAATGGTTTTTGAGAAGGTGGTTTGGTGCTTATTGATTAGATATCAAATTAAAAAGTACATTCAAAGTTTGACATAAAATTAAACCGTCCTAAATTTTTAACAAAAGTCTGTCGAAAATATACACAACAAAAAAAACTTTGACTCTCTATTTATCGACAGTTTTCATAGGTGTATTTATTAATATTTCTCTAATCATTTTTGCTTTTAAAGGATTAAATTTTGACAGAAAAAGTAAAATTTGTGTTTATCTCTAGTAATTCCACGATATGTAATCGAAAACATGAAGGGTGTATATAATTAGTGCAATTAATAAATATTGATTCTAATAAGAATTAATTGCTTATTCGATTTTATCACATGAATTCTACAAACCTTCAGAACAATAAAAAATGCTTATCAAAAATTGACAAACCTTTCTAAATTACCATGTTAGTAAATTCAATAAACTTTCAATAATCCAATATCAAAAATGGTTACAGAATTGGCTGGAATACCAGGTTTTTCTTGATCACCATAACCTAATGCAGAAGGAATTAAAAGCTTTCCAGTTCCTCCTTCTTTAAAATAGGTAATACCTTCTGTCCATCCTTGAATAACTTCATTTAATTTAAAGATTACTCCTGTTGTACTTTCATCAAATTTACTTCCGTTTGTTAAATAACCTTTGTAAGAAACTTTTACTTGAGTATTACTCGTTGGTTGAACTCCTAAGCCTTGTGTATCAATCACATAATATAATCCAGATGCAGTTTTTGTAGCATTCAAGTTATGATCAGCGATATATTGAAGAATTATTGCATCATCAGCTTTAGCTTGTTCTGCAACTTTTTTCTTGTTACATGAACTTGCTAGAATTAATAGAATGGTAAATGGAATAAAAAATTTCATACAATTATTTAAAGAATGAGTTACAAATATACTTTATTAAAATCGATTCTAAATCTACTTGTAAAATCTATTAAGACAAATGAATTAAAATTACTTTTAAATACGATGTGTTTTTTAAATATATGATCTCAAAGTGGGGTTATAAATATAGTCCTATTAACTTTTCACATTTCATGTTTTAAAAACTTCATGAAACTCTGTGAAACACTCTGTGTTAATCTGTGGTTAAAAAATAATCTAAATATGTTTACATTAATAACTTTATATAACCGTTTGAACTTTGCCTTTCACCTTTTAAAATTTATCTGTAGCAGTTGAAATATTTATTACTATATTCGTTCATAATAACATTTTTCAACAATTGTATTTATGTATTGTATTGAAACAAAGGATTTAACTCATGCTTTTTCAGAAACTGAAATTGTTCTAAATAAAATTAATCTTCAAATTCCAGAAGGTTCAATATATGGATTTTTAGGACCAAATGGTGCAGGAAAAACGACTACTTTGAGGTTGATATTAGGTTTGTTAAAAAAGCAAAAGGGTGAAATCACCATTTTCAACAAGCCTTTTGAAGGAAATCGCATTGAAACATTAAGTAAAATAGGTTCTCTGATTGAAGCTCCGTCTTTATATGCTCATTTAACAGCAAAAGAAAATTTATTGATTTTACAAAAGGTATATGGCTGCCCAAAATCTCGAATTGATGAAGTTTTGGAAATTGTTGGTCTTTCAGATACTAAGAAGAAAAAAGCGGGTAAGTTTTCACTAGGAATGAAACAAAGATTGAGTATAGCAATGGCTTTGTTACATAATCCGTCGTTATTAATTCTAGATGAACCTACAAATGGACTTGATCCGAATGGAATAATTGAAATTAGAGAATTATTAAAAAAGATAAATAAAGAATCAAATGTGACAATCGTGATTTCAAGTCATTTGTTGTCTGAAATTGAAAAATTGGTGACTCATTTAGGGATTATTCACAAAGGGTCTGTTTTATTTCAAGGAACTTTAGAAGAATTACATATTGAACAATCATTGACTTCAGTCATTCGTTTTCAGACAAGTGATAATTCGAAAGCTGTTGAATTGATTTCAAAACACAATATTTCACCTAAAATTATTGAAAACAGTATAGTTATTCCAACTATAGAAAAGATAATTATTGCTCAAATAAACAAAGAATTGGTTTCGAATAATATTGACGTTTATCAGATAAACACAGAGAAAAACGATTTAGAATCAATATTTATTGATTTAGTAAAGTGATTAAAATTGCAAAAAAAAACAATAAAAATGAAATTTATATATAGTTTACAAAGTGAATGGTTGAAGACCAAAAGAAGCGCAGCATCTTGGCTGTGTTTAATCGGAGGTTTATTTATTCCAACAATTTATTTAATTGCTTTTTTATATAAACACAAAACCATTGAAGGTATTGATGGTAAAGGAGCTTGGATGATACATTTTGGAAGTTTGATGACAAATATGCAGATGTTTTTATTGCCAATGGGGGTAATTTTAGCGAGTAGTCTAATAACTCAAATGGAATTTAAAAATAATACTTGGAAACAATTACATACGACTCCTCAGAGTTTAACGACTATTTTTCTTTCAAAATTCACTGTTATAGCTTTAATGACGGCTAAATTTTTTCTGTTTTTTAACTTAGGAATCATTATTTCTGGATTAATTCCAAGTTTAATTTTTAATGGAAGAATGCCTGAAGAAACTTTTCCTTGGAAGTTTTTTATTGAAGAAAATACCTATGTATTTATGGCTTGTCTACCAATTATTGCGATTCAATTTTTGATAAGTTTACAGTTTAAAAATTTTTTAGTAGCAATTGGAATTGGTCTTGTAGGGTTGATCGGTACTTTAATTGGCCTTGGGAATTGGGATCAACTATATGTGAGTCCATATAGTTATGTATTAGCAAATGCACAAAATATTAATTTCGGAATGAATCTTCATGGCTCTTCAATTATTTATTTTTCTATTATTATGCTCATCAGTTATGTTTTGTATATCAAAAAGAAAGAAAAAGGGTGATTTAAAATAGTTTTTAACATCTAAAAATAATGATTATCAACGCTTTATAATTGTTTCGAATAGAATTGTTAGCAGTTTTAGAGTAGGATTACTTGATTGGGATATTATATTCAGTCATATATTTCTATCTTTGAAATATGTTATTGCGTTTAAAAAATACCGTTTTTATACTTTTACTACTTTGTTTAATTTTAAATTCTTGTGATCTTTCAAGTTTTAAAAAGAAGTTTACTAAAAAGGAAAAAAAAAACAGCTATGTTTCAGATTTTCCGAAACCATCTAAAGAATACATTAAAGATAAAAATGAGAAAGTTCATTTTTTTTACGACCATTTTATAGGAGGTGAACGTTTTAATGGAATGTTCTTAGTTGCTAAAAACGGGGTTGTTCTTTACGAAAAGTACCATGGTTTTGCTAATAAAGACGAAGAGATTAAAATGGGTGATAAAACGCCTCTTCATCTAGCTTCTATAAGTAAAGTAGCAACAGCTATTGCTATTCTAAGATTAGTTGATAAAAAGTTATTAGTACTTGATGAAGATGTAAGGAATTATCTTCCTGAACTTCCTTATGAAGGTATTTCAATTAGAATGTTAATGAATCATAGAAGTGGTATTCCATATTATGGATATTTCACTTATGAAACTTGGCCTATGGGTAAAATGTTGCGCAATAGAGATGTTTTATTATTATTGAAAAAGCATAAATTCCCATTAAACTTTAAGCCGGACAGTCATTTTGCTTATTGCAATACTAATTACGCATTATTAGCATTGATAATAGAAAAGATAACTAGAAAACGTTTTCCAATTGCAATGCAAGAATTAATCTTTAAGCCATTAAAAATGAATAATTCATTTATTATGGATCACACTAGATTAAAAGAAAGTGTTTCTCAATCCTATAATTCAGGAATGACTAGGCAAGCATTTGATTATTTAGATGATGTTTTTGGGGATAAAAACATGTACAGCACTGTTCGAGATTTATTGAAAATGGACATTGGAACCTATTCTGATAATTTCTTAAGTAAAGCGGCTAAAAAGGAAATGTACAAAGGTTATAGTTATGAGAACTCAGGAAAGAAAAATTATGGCTTAGGAATGAGAATTGTTGAGATGGAGGGGAAAGATCCTTATTTCTTTCACAGTGGTTGGTGGCACGGAAATAAAGGTTGTTATGCTTCATTAAGATCTGATACAGTTTGTATAATTGCTTTAACAAATGCTAATTCACAAAGTGTATATTCAATAAATCGCTTGTCTACAAGTTTTGGCAATTATCCTTTTGAATCAATCGAAGAGTAATATATTAATCAATATTTATTCCGATAATCAATACATCATCAACTTGTTCAGTATTTGCTTTCCAATCGGTAAAAGTAATTCCTAATTTTTCAATTTGATCATTTGCATTTAGAGAAGAGATGTTTTTTAACAATTCTTTTAACTGATGAATTTTAAATTTTTTATCTTTTGGTCCTCCAAATTGATCAGCATATCCATCTGTAAATAAATAGATAGAATCATTTTTTTTCAATAGAAAAGTTTGAGTAGTAAAACTCTCCCTTGCCTCATTAATAAAAGCTCCAACTGGAAATTTATTACCTTTCAATTCTAACAATTCATCATTTCGTGCTATAAAGACAGAATTATAAGCCCCTGAAAACAACATTTCATTGGTCTTTTTATTAATAGAGATTAGTGAAATATCCATTCCATCTTTAACAGTAGAATTTGTAATTGTTTGATGCAAACTTTCTGTCAACCAATTATTAACTGCATCAAGAATTAAAGCTGGATCATAAATATGTTGTTCAAGAACAGCTTTATTTAACAAATTATAATTTACAATTGAAATTAAAGCACCAGGAACACCATGACCTGTTCAATCTGCAGCTGCAATAAAAGTAAAATCTTCAGTTTCTTCAATCCAATAAAAATCACCACTTAAAATATCCTTCGGTTTAAAATAGACAAATGAATTAGGTAAGGTTTTCTGCCATAAATCAATAGGAGGAAGGATGGCATGTTGAATCCTTTCGGCGTACTTTATA
This sequence comes from Flavobacteriales bacterium, assembly GCA_947474675.1. GTDB lineage: Bacteria > Bacteroidota > Bacteroidia > Flavobacteriales_D > Crocinitomicaceae > CAIUKX01. The sequence goes on along the minus strand of CANJKA010000039.1, from coordinate 9,185 downwards.
CTATCAGTAATGTCTTTATTTTGAGACACAACCAATTTGTTTTTTTCTTCAACTTCCTTTTTCTGAATTTGAATTGTTGTGTTTAATTTCCGTGTTCTAAAAAAGATAAAAACAACAAAACTAAAAACAACTAATACAATTAAAATGAAAATGTACAATTTTTGGTTTTGTAGTTGTGACTCACTACTTTTTAATTTTTCTTCAGCAATTTTTCCGTTTTGCTTTGTAATAATGTTTTCTTTTTCTGCTAAAATCAATCTATTTTGAATAGCGGAAACACGATTTAACTTTTCAGTATTAAGAATTTGTTTCTCGATTTTAAGAAACTCTTTTTGGAGGGAATATGCTTTTTCATAATGTTTTAATTTTTCATTTATTGAAATTAAAACTGATAATGCCTCATTAACTTCGTAAATTAAATTAAATTCTTTGGCAATTTCATAACTTTTTTGTGCATATTTTTCAGCTATTATTTGTTCGTTTTTAGATTGATAGGCTTTTGATAGTGCAACTAAAATGGAAGCTTTACTATCAATCATGTTACAAGCCTTTGAAATATGATATGCTTTATTGAAAAAGTCTATCGCTTTAGTAAAGTCATTTAATTCATAATAATAAAAACCTTTGTTTTGATAGAAATAAAATAATTCATTTTGCTTTAATATCGGAATAAATGACTCTAATTCAGATAAATAATATTCCGCTTTAATGAGTTCACCTATTTCAATAAAATTATATGCTAGATTTGTTAATCTTTTAATTTGAGAAGTTTTGTCTTTACTTTTTTTACTAATTTGATAAGCTTTTAAAAGGTACTTTATCGCCGTTGTTGTATCTCCAATTCTCCCCAATTGAATACTTTTCAAATCATAAGCGTGACTTAAATTTTGTAAATCAGGATGCGTTTTGTAAAATGAAATTGCTTTACTTATTTCAATTTCAGCATTTTCATAATCTGTAAATGTTAAATAATATCTTGCTTTACAAAGACATACTTCACCAATATATTTAATATCACTTATTTTTTCAGCTTGGCAACAAAGATCAAAAGAAGCATTGTAATTTTTAGCAAATAGATCATCAGCCTTGTTAAGTATGATTTTACTCTTTGATTGAGAAAAAGAAAACGAACTTATAAAAAGAATAAATAGTAGAGCTATTTGTTTAGTAATCATCGAATCTTTTTTGGTTGTTAAAAACAAATATATGAAATCTTTATTAATATGATTAGGCTATGATCGAAAACATCACCAGCACCGTTGAATTTAAAATGACGATACCAATATTACAACGCCAGAGCAAAATCGTAGATAAACAAAAGTATATAAAGTCTTTTAAATCTAATTAATGGTATTTATTTTTAACAAAAGAAGGATATTGTGTAAAATAAATAACTGATGATAATCATTTTTTTTTAAAAGAGATTATTGATATCTTTGAGCAAGCAAAATTAAATAAAATGGAAGAAAATAAAGTTGACTTATTAAGAAGGATAGAAGAAAAATTTGAAGCAATAAATCAAAATCCAGATACACATTTGGAAGGATTAGTTTGGGCAAAACCGATTACATATTGGGATTACATCCAGACAGAACCATTATTAGGACTTCAAACTCAAAGAACTACACTACCTGATGAGATGGTTTTTATTATGTATCATCAAATCAATGAGTTAATTTTTAAAATGATTCTTTGGGAAATGGAACAAGTTACAAACACTCCTGAAGTTAGTGCTCCATTTTTTACAGAAAAATTATCTAGAATTAGTAGATATTTCGATATGCTTTCATCATCATTTAAAATCATGCAAGATGGAATGGATACAGAACAATATTTGAAATTTAGAAATACTTTGACACCAGCAAGTGGATTCCAAAGTGCACAATACAGATTAATCGAGTTCGGGTCTACAGATTTAATTAATTTAATTGACTTTAGATTTAGAGCGACGATTGATAGAGAAACACCTTATAGTCATGCATACGAACATTTGTATTGGCAAGCAGCTGGTAAAGATCATACTACAGGTAAAAAGAATACTTTAATAACATTGTTTGAAGAAAAATACAAAGCAATGTTCTTAGGGAAAATGGAAGAATATAACACAACTAATTTATATGCTAAATTTAAATTGCTTCCTGAAGTTGAAAGAAAAAATCCTGAACTAATTAAAGCAATGCGTCATTACGATTATACTGTAAATATTACTTGGGTAATGGCACATTATTACGCAGCTGAAAAATATTTACAACCTAAAGGTGTTGTTGTAGAAGCAACAGGTGGAAGTGACTGGAGAAAATATATGCTTCCAAAATACCAAAAAAGAATCTTCTTCCCAGAGCTTTGGAGTAAAGAGGAATTGGATAATTGGGGAGAATAAATTTGTTTATTAATTTTGAGTGGTTTATGTTTTTTTAAAACATAAACCACTTTTTTAAAGGCAACCATAAGATTAAAGTTTACGTCTTGAGATAAGAATATAACTTACAATACTATTTTTTTTTTAAAAAAAACTTTTTTATGCAGATTCCCTACCTACCTAAATTAAAAAAAATCACAACTAAATTATTTCTTGCCGGATTTTTTCTTTCATTTTATTTCAGTTCTCTTTCTCAAATTTCACCAATTTGTGTTGGAGGAAGTCAACAATTGACAGGTATTAATCCAAACACTTCTAATCCATGGACTTCAAGTAATACTAGTATTGCAGTCGTTTCTTCTTAAGGTTTGATAACAGGCATATCACCCGGAATTTGTAATATAATTTTCACTAATATTTCAGGTACACCATTTATAAATTCTGTTACTGTCACCAATATAATTTCTACAATTACTTTAACTTCATCTATCCCTTCAACTAATCAAGTTGTAACTGGTTCTTCACCTTTTACAAATATTACCTATAGTATTAATCAAAACGCCGGAATAGTAATGTTTTCAGGAGCTTTTCCTGAAGGAATTACAGGTAGTTTTTATAATGGCATTTATACAATTTCAGGAACTCCTATAGAAACAGGTACTTTTTCATACACACTTTCAGCAACATCATGTGGAACATGTGGTTTTGATGGAGTGACAGTTTCCGGGACAATAACATCTCATATTGCTTCAATCTGTTTAAATAATTCCAAACAATTAACAGTCGTCGGGACTCCTAATCTTATCAATCCTTGGGTTTCAAGTTCACCTACTATAGCCACTGTTTCTCCTACAGGATTAGTAACTGGTATTTCAACTGGCACGGCAACTATAATTTACACTGATGATAATTCAAATACAATTACTTACACAGTTTACATCAACAATCCTATTTCTATTAATCCTATTACTGGAGTTAAAACTATTTGTGTTGGGGCATATTCAATTTTAAGTGATTTAACATTGGGAGGAACATGGTCCAGTTCAAATACAGCTATTGCTACTGTTTCTTCAAATGGAACAGTTTCAGGTATTTCTCCAGGTTCATGTGTAATATCGTATACTGCGTCGCCTAATGGTTGTGCCACAACTGTTACAACACCTTTCACTGTTGTAGAAGCAGGATCTCCCGCAACTTTAGTGTTAACATCAGCTTTCGGAACAGATCATCAGATGTTACATGTTAATCATTATTCAGTAGATACAATTTTTTATGACACTCTTGTTCCTATAGTTTATTCAATGGGAGGAGGAGCTACTGACATCCACCTTATTCCTGGAATTAGCTCGTTACCAAGTGGTGTAACAGGTGTTTATTTAAATGGTGTTTTTACAATTAGTGGTGTACCTTATAAAATTGTAGTAAATGGCACTGTTCCATTACCTTATGTTTACAATTATTCTGTAACAACTTCTGGAGGTATTTATTGTTATAATTATGGATTAAGTCCAGGCTCGTGTTCTGCACCTGGTGATGGTCTTATAGGAGAGCCACCTACACCTCCTGCCAATCCTATTTTAGAGGGAGATATTACATTAGAAGTACCGTGTCTTGGGGCAATTGCTGGATTTTTACCAAGTGGATGTGAATTTATGAATTATACTGCTTCTTTATAAGTTACAGGCTCTCCTACAGGTTTTACAGTTTCAGGACTTCCTACTGGATTAATGTATAATTATTCAAATGGAAGTATTCATATTACAGGTACACCTTTTTATGCTGGAAGTTATGTAATTACAATACATTCAAATGGTGGTTTATGTATGCCTGCTAATTTTACAGGAGTTATAGTAATCGATTATTCATATCCTATTATGTTAGTATCGAATTTTGGAACAAATAATCAAATAATATGTACTAGTTCGCCTCTAAGTTCAATAATTTACAATGCTAATGGTGAATTATTAGTCCTAAGTGGAACTTTACCGACTGGAGTGACGAGTTATTTTAATGGAAATAATTTAATTATTAGTGGGACGCCAACACAATCAGGAATTTTTAATTACTCAATTTTATGTAATTCTCAATGTGTCAATCCAATTTCAGGAGTAATTACAGTCAATACAACTCCTGTTTTACAAAATATTACTGGTACAACTTCTCTTTGTGTAAATTCAACAACAACTCTATTTAATTCCACTTCTGGTGGGGTATGGAATTGTACGCCTTCTAGTATTGCTTCAATTTCATCGAGTGGAATTGTTACAGGAAATGCTACTGGATCTGCTATAGTAACTTATACTAAAACAAATGGAACATGTTCGACATCAGTTTCAATAAATATTACTGTTATTGCTCCGGTTACTATTACTGTAACAGGGGCTCAGCAAGTATGTGCTGGATCAATAATGAATTTGACATCATCATCAACTGGTGTTTTTTGGTCTTCGTCAAATCCATCAATTGCAACCATTAGCTCTACAGGAAATGTAACGGGGGTATCAGCAGGTAGTGTTATAATTTCTTGCATTGGTGGACAAAACAATTGTCCATATACTGCAACTTATAGTGTTACTGTTTCAGAACCAATTATAATTATAATTACTGGCCCTTCAAATGTTTGTATTGGAGATACGATTGATTTATTTGCATCAGAACCGCAAGTAATATCAGAATTAGTAGGAATATGGTCTACTTCTAATTCAGCTATTGCAACAATTGATTCATCAGGTAATTTAATTGGTGTTTCTGCAGGTGTTGTCACTGTATATTTTACAGTTGAATATGGCGGTTGTATATCTATTCAATCTTTTATAGTAACAGTGAATAATCCTCCTTTGTTAAATCCAATATTAGGAAATAACGAATTATGTATTGGATCGTCTGTTTTATTAACGAATTCTACACCTGGAGGAGTTTGGTCAAGTTCAAATTTATTAGCTTCATCTATTGATCAATCAGGTAATGTCATAGCTATTTCCTCCGGCTCATCTATCATCACTTATACGGTTAATAATAGTGGTTGTATTTCAGAAATAACCTCAGATATTGATGTTTACGACACGCTTACTCCTCAATTTACCGCAGCCCCAATTTTGTGTAAAGGATCTCATAATTATACTTTACCATTAATTTCTGAAAACTCACCAACAGTTTCAGGGACATGGTCACCAGTATTTTCAACAGGAGGAGCAGGAACAACCGTTTATACATTTACACCCGACTCTACTTATGGTCCCTGTGTAAATTCAACTACTATGAGTGTCACTGTTATTCCATATCCAATTGCTAGTTTCACTTATGTAATTACAGGGAATTCTGTTCAATTTACAAATACAACTTCAAATTCAGTAGGAGCATCTTTTTATTGGAGTTTTGGTAATTCAACTACTTCAACGTTAGAAAATCCAAATTGCACTTATTCTTGGAATAGCAACAATACTGTCTTCTTAACAGTAAACAACGGATGTGAAGACAGTGAAACACATCAAATTCATATTGGAATTAATGGTATTAATGAAAAAGAAATAAATGAAATAAAAATATTTCCAAATCCATTTAACAATGAGTTTTCAATTTCTTTACAAGATGAAGAAGCGTCCGAAATAATTGTGTATGATTTAGCAGGGAAAATTGTTTTTGAATCAAACTATTATTCTGAAGACATTAAAATAAATCTTGAAACTCTAGTAAATGGTCAATATTTACTTAAAATAAATCAAGCTAATAAAACGGCTGTTAAAATGATTACTAAAAAATGAAACTGAAATCATACAAGATTAGATTTCGATTCAGTCTTGTATGATTTATTCAAATATTTTTATCGATTTTAACTACTTTGTTTAAAAGCTCTTCTATTGCAAAAAATAGCTTTCAAAGTTTCATTTTAAAAGCTTTCCTTAACCAGCCTAAAACGCGAGATTTATCTACTTTCCATTTATTATCAATTAAGTCTAAATCTATATTATCTCTAGATTCACTTGTGTTTTGTTGAATAATTTCTATTTCTTCTTCATTTACATTTGAAATGATCGCAACATGTCCAAATTTATTTGAAATTGTACCATCTAAAACAAGTAGATCACCAATTTCAGGTTTAGAAAAACTTCCATTTGTATATTGAATCAAATTTCGTTCTGTATTCAACTCACCATCTTTTAGTGATTTATTATAAAAGTCAAGTGCATTTCCATAGGTATTGGGCATTTTATGGTTGTAGACTTCGTAATAATAACGTTTAATAAATTCTACACATTGATATTTTAATCCTAAATTGTAGTTGTCAGCTGTAACACTTCTTCCTGAATTATCACCTAAATCACCATTACAATAAACAATAACGTGATTTAAACTATCCATTTTTTGACCAGCCGAATAATGAGGATTAAAATTTAATTGAATAGATAATTTATAACCAAGAAATAGGAGGGAAGTAATGATTAAAAAAACAAAAAATCGATTTCTTTTTTTAGGTTTTGACATGTGTGAGTATTTGATTCAATTTGAAGAAAGTTATTTAAAAAGAAAAATGGAGAAAGGACGGGCGTCATTTCTCCATTTTTTAATCAACCTAACCTAACCACCTAAATCAGTACAAATATACTAAATAAATATATTTCTCCCAAATAAATAATCAAGTAAATTATGTGAATTCGATGAAAAAAAATAAAAACTAGATAAGTGAATATTAACAATCGTTGAATGTAAACTTTTATCTTTTTTTGAAAGAAACATATCTTTGTGTTAAATAACTAAAGACAACAATGATTATTGTTATTAAAATTTGACTCGGCATCGTCCACCAATTAAATTGACCAACAAATAATTTTAATAAACCGTAATTCATAAAAATTGCAAAAATCACAAAGTTAAAATGTCTAAACAATTGCTTTTTTCCTGGTAAATTACTATCATTCCATACAATGTATTTTGTTAAAAAAAAGCTTGTAGGAAAAGTAATTAATGTCGTTAAAAACATAGATGCAACATAAGGTGACAAAACCATAAAGCCTAAATCGAAGTTTTCTTTTTTAAACACCTCATGATCACAATAATAGAAAACAACTAAGCCAAATAAAGTATTTCCACCACCACAGGCCAAATACCTATAGGTCTGTAAATTAAAAAATGGCTTAAATAGAGGATAAAAAATATCCAGTATTTTAAAAATAAAATGTTGTACTTTTCCCATATTTCGGTAACAAATATAGGGAAATAAACGTGTATTCTAATTAATTATTGGCAAGAAATTTAAATTAGTTAATTGAATTTAAATTTTAACGTGATGTTCTTCGTAAATTTTCAATTAATTCCCCCAATTGATCATGTCTGCACCAAGCTGACAAATCTACGTTTAAAATGATTCTTGGTATACTTTTATCAGTTAATGTGTAAACACGCTGCCTCCCTAAAAAAGGATTATTTTTTTGCTCTTCAATCACTACTAAATTTTTATAATCAATTAAAACTTCTTTCTCTTTGTCATTAATCGTGTTAATCGTATTAATTGAAAGTGTAGATAAATCATGATCAAAAGTAAATTCAAAAGGGGTTCCCATTTTATATTTGCGCAAAGATTCTTTAATATGAAAGAAACAAATGATCAGAGCAATAATTATATTTAAAATACCTAAATAATTCCCAATAGATTCACTCGTTTCACCTGATCTACTTTTATCAGTAAATAAAAAAGAAAGAAATAGCCAGCCTGCTAACCAAGGTACAATAAAAATTGTAGAGTATTTCATGACAAGCACTACAATTCCAGTATCTGATTCTGGTTTTTCTATAGAATATTTAATCATAAAATCTCCTCATATATTAGTTAAACGAATTTTAAATAAGTTAAGATAGTTAAATTTAAAATATAATATGTGATTTTATTCCAATTTTCAATAAAAATAATTGTTATTGATAGAGAAAGATATGCTAATAATTCAAAGAAATTCTGTTTTTGACCCAAGGATTACACCAAATTTTTCATCCTTAACAACATCGAAAAATTTCACATACACCTTTCTTATTAAAAGTCTATTGATCTTATTTTCTTCATAAACATCTAAATAATTTCTTAAGTTCAAATAACAAATGCTCTAATAGGCTCGAATTTCTCGATGTAAAAACTCCCAAAAAGTGTAAATGGATACTTAATTATTCCTAATATAATAAGAATTATTCGCTAATGATGGTAGACAATTCGAGCTCAATAAGTGATAAAATATCAAATTAGTTATCACATTTAACCAAATTAATCAAGATCTTAATTAAAGTAGAATTATAAGTAAAACCATTTTTTATTCTGCTAATAAGTTCTAAAAATAGAAAAACATCTAAAAATTCCGAATTGATTAGATAAAACAATTGCTCTAACTGAAGTCTTTTAAGGAATATTAGTCATATATTAATCAAAAAATATGATGTTTAAAAAATTATAAAACAGAATTTAAATATTAATTAATTGAAAATTAGATAATTAAAATTTTATTTTATTTTTACTCAAAAAAAGCAAAAATAAATTATGTAAAATCAAATTTAATAATCTATCTTTGATGTATACAATTCATAGTTGTAGGTTAGGTTTTATAGTTTTAGCAGAATTAAACAGGAAGAGGAACAAATTTCATAAGAATTTGTTCCTCTTTTTGATTTTAGGCATTTAACTCAATCAATGAAAGTCACTTTTAGATAAACAGATAGATCATTTTACATTTTTTTAGGTAATTTATCTTTTAATTATACATAATTTAGATTTATGCAATTCATAGTTGTAGTTTAGGTTTTATAGTTTTAGCAAACAAAAAAGTGTAAAAGAGGGACAAGTTTTTTT
>CANJKA010000038.1 GCA_947474675.1 Flavobacteriales bacterium | reverse complement strand
TGTAATGGCTGTAAAATGGTTTTTCAAATCCTTCATGAAAATAATTTAGATGCATTTTATACTTTAGACAAAAAGCCTGGTGTAAAACCTTCTAATTCTTCGATCAATAAATATGCATTTTTAGAAGTTGAATCTATTAAAGAAAAATTTATAGATTACAAAGATGAAAACACTGAAAAAATCACCTTATTTCTCCCTGAAATTCATTGTTCATCATGTATTTACCTTCTTGAAAACGCATCTAAAATTGAACCGTCAATTATTTCTTGTCAGGTAAATTTCACAAAGAGAGAGGCGGTTATTTGCTACAACCCCAATTCAATTAAACTTTCAGAAATAGCTTTATTTTTAGATAAAATTGGATACGCTCCCAACTTTGGGAATAGAAAAGAGACGGAAAAAAAGATGGATAAGCAATTCATGTATAAACTGGGAATTGCAGGTTTTGCTTTTGGAAGTATTATGCTTTGGAGTTTTCCAGAATATCTTGGTATTGAAGACATGAATGCTAAATTCAGAAATTTCACCACCATTCTAACCTTAATCGTTTCTCTACCCGTATTATTTTATTCAGCAAATGGGTATTTTATCTCTGCTTTCAAAGCATTAAAATACAAAAGTTTAAACCTAGATGTTCCCATTACAATTGGAATCATTGCACTATATGCTCAAAGTTTATATACCATTTTACATGGAGATGGACCAGGTTACATGGATTCTTTTGCTGGTTTTATATTCTTTTTGTTAATCGGGAAATGGTTCCAAAATAAAACCTATAAAACATTATCTTTCGAACGAGATTATACATCTTATTTCCCTGTTGCTGTAACAAAAATATCAGAAGAAACTGAGCAAATAATAGAAATAGAAGACCTAAAAGAAAATGACACTTTTATTGTAAGAAATGAAGAAGTGATTCCTTGTGACAGCGAATTGATTTCAGAAAAAGCGAAAATAGATTATAGTTTTGTTACAGGAGAATCGATTCCGATCCTTAAAAAGAAAGGCGATTTTATTTATGCAGGAGGTAAACTTATTGGACAGCGTTCACTTTTAAAAGCTCTCAAAGAAAGTAATAGAAGTCACTTAACTCAATTGTGGAATGATGTTTCAAAAAATGACAAAGAAAAAGATCAAAAAACAGTTCAAGACAAAATATCTTTTTATTTTCTTATCATCATATTAATAATCTCATTAGGAGCAGGAATTGGTTGGGCATTTATCGATTCAAGTAAAATAACACAAATAATTGTTTCGATTTTAATTGTTGCTTGTCCTTGTGCATTAGCATTATCAAGTCCATTTACATTAGGCAATATTCTTCGCGTATTAGGCCGAAAAGGGTTGTATTTAAAAAATGCAAAAGTCATCGAAAGACTCAACGAAGTCACCGATATCGTATTTGATAAAACAGGAACATTAACAACTGGATCTTTAGATGGAATTGAATTTATCGGAAATGAATTAAAGGATGAAGAAAAGAAAATAATTATTTCCGTTGCCCATTCTTCAACTCACCCATTATCTAGAGCAATTGTTCAGTTTTTATATCTTCAAATTAATTCTCAACTACCAGAAGCAACTGAATTTGAAGAACTTTCAGGAAAAGGAATTTCTGCTATTTGTGCTCAAAAACAAGTTAAAATTGGGTCAAGAAGCTTTACAGGAAATTCGATTGACATAGAAGATTCCAATGAAACTTCCGTCTATATATCAATCGATAATAAATCTCTAGGTAAATTTATATTTCATTCAGAACTCAGAGATGGAATAGCTGAAATGATTAAACAATTAAACCAATATCGATTACACGTTTTATCAGGAGACAATGACAAGGACAAAGAATTACTTCTATCCATTTTTCCTCCAAGTGCTAATATTTTGTTCAAGCAATCGCCCAGTGAAAAACTTCAATACATTGAAAATTTAAAGCTTCAAGGTAAAAAAACAATCATGATTGGTGATGGATTAAACGATGCAGGTGCTCTTGGAAAATCTGATATTGGAATAGCCGTATCTGAAGATATATTTAGATTTACCCCTTCTTCAGACGCAATCATCGAAGCATCTAAACTTTATTCGCTTTCAAAATTAATCCAACTTTCAAAATATTCAAGAACAGTTCTAAAAACTTGTTTAACGTTTTCAATTTCATATAATATTGTTGGTTTATCAATTGCTATTTCTGGACAAATGACACCTCTTGTCGCCGCAATTTTAATGCCTATAAGTTCAATAACCGTTGTGTTTTTAAGCACCTTTTTAGTACTTATAAAAGGAAAGAAATAATATGTGACGATAGTCACGTTTTAAGCTCTATTTAAAACCTATCTTTGAGTTTAATAAGTAACTTTGAAAACTTTTACTAAGCATGACAAAGATCATAGTATAATCTATTTTATATCATCTTTAAGTAAAATGAAAAACATGAACTTTGTAGCATGGGAATAATCTATTTAATGTTAATCGTAAGTTTGGGAATTGCTCTATTCTTTTTAATATCCTTCTTATGGGCTATTAAAAATGGACAATACGACGACGATTACACACCTTCAGTTCGAATGCTTTTTGACGATGAATTAATAAATAACCAAAATAAAAACAAAAATGGAAATTCAGAAGTTTAGTTACGACAACAAAATCGTAAGAAATTTTGCTTACGCAACCGTAATCTGGGGAATCACCGGAATGGTAGTAGGGTTAATAGCGGCTCTTCAGCTTGCTTTTCCCGAATTCTTTAACGATTATTTAGGATTTAGTTTCTTATCATTTGGTAGAATCAGACCATTGCATACAAATGCAGTAATTTTCGCATTTGTGGGGAATGGTATTTTCATGGGAATTTATTACTCTTTACAAAGATTGCTGAAGGCAAGGATGTGGAGTGATAAACTGAGTACAATTAATTTCTGGGGATGGCAATTCATTATTGTATGTGCTGTTGCGACTCTTCCTTTTGGTATTACTTCAGGAAAAGAATATGCTGAATTAGAGTGGTGGATTGATATTTTAATCGCTGTAATGTGGGTAGTTTTTGGTTGGAATATGTTCGCTACTATCTTAACAAGAAGAGTAAAACATTTATATGTTGCAATTTGGTTTTACATTGCTACATTTGTTACTGTTGCGATCTTACATATTTTTAACTCTTTTGAATTACCTGTTTCTTTCTTTAAAAGTTACTCTTGGTATGCTGGAGTTCAAGATGCTTTGGTTCAATGGTGGTATGGACACAATGCCGTTGCATTTTTCTTAACTACACCTTTCTTAGGTTTGATGTATTACTTTGTTCCGAAAGCTGCTAATCGTCCTGTTTATTCTTACCGATTATCAATTATTCACTTTTGGGCACTGATTTTCTTATATATCTGGGCTGGTCCTCATCATTTATTGTATTCAGCATTACCAGATTGGGCTCAAAGTTTAGGAGTAGTTTTCTCAATTATGTTGATTGCTCCATCTTGGGGAGGAATGTTAAATGGTTTATTAACATTAAGAGGAGCTTGGGATAGAGTTCGTGATGATGTTATGTTGAAATTCATGGTAGTTGCCTTAACTTGTTACGGAATGGTAACGTTTGAAGGTCCACTTTTATCTTTAAAAAATGTAAACGTTATTTCTCACTTTACAGATTGGACAGTAGCTCACGTTCACATCGGTGGATTAGGATGGAATGGGATGTTTACATTTGGTATGCTTTATTGGTTATTCCCTCGTTTATACCAAACAGAATTATATTCTAAAAAATTAGCAAATCAACATTTCTGGATAGCAACATTAGGAGTTCTATTGTATGCAATTCCAATGTATTATGCTGGATTTGTTCAAGGATTGATGTGGCAAGATTTTAATCCTGATGGAACGTTAACGAATCCTGATTTCTTAGCGACTGTTAAACAAATTAAACCTTTCTATATTTTACGTTCTATTGGAGGATTATTATTTATCATCGGAACAGTGATGATGTTTTACAACTTAATTAAAACAGCTAAAAAAGGAAAATTATTAGCTAATGAAGATGCTGAATCTGCAAATTTAAAAGATGTAAACGTTGCGACTAAAGGTGAATACTGGCATAGAAAAATTGAAAGAAGACCAGTAAGAATGATGATTTTTGCTATCATTGTTGTTGCAATTGGTGGTCTTGTTCAAATAGTACCTACAATGATTGTTAAAAGTAATGTACCAACGATTGCTAGTGTAAAACCATATACTCCTCTTGAATTAGAAGGTAGAGATATTTACATCAGAGAAGGTTGTTACAATTGTCACTCTCAATTAATTCGACCTTTGCGTTTTGAAACAGCACGATACGGTGATTATTCAAAAGCTGGTGAATTTGTATACGACCATCCGTTCCAATGGGGATCAAAAAGAACAGGTCCAGATTTAGCTCGTGAAGGAGGAAATACAAAAATTAAGAAAAGTAATTTCTGGCATTACCAACACATGATTCGTCCAAAAGATGTATCTGACGGTTCGATTATGCCTGCATACACTTGGTTGAAAGAAGATGATTTGTCAACTGATTTAATTGAAAAGAAAATCAATGCCATGAGAACATTAGGAGTTCCTTACAAAGTTGGTTATGAAAAAATGGCTCTTGCTGATTTAGAGAAACAAGCTCTTGAGATAGCAACAGACATTATCAATAATCAACCTGCAAACATTTTAAAAACAATTAATGTTCAGGCTGAAATCAAAAAACTACAGAAAAAAGAAATAGTATCGTTGATTGCATATTTACAAAGATTAGGTAAAGATGTTTCAATTGGAACTAAACCAAATAATAAGTAATATTCATATAAACAAAAAAGTATGTTACGTTTTATTACACAAGTATTTAAAGGAATGGATGGAGTTTCAATCTATCCTATAATTTCTCTTCTTATTTTCGTTATATTCTTTATAACTGTACTGTTATATGTTCTAAAAATGAAAAAAAGAGAAATAGATGAATTGAGTCAGATTCCATTTGAATTGGACGAACAAGAATTACAAAATAAAGTAACAACATCTAATAATTAAGAAGATGAGAAGTTTATTAAAAACAATAAAAATTGCGGTTATATTTCTCTTTTTGAGCACATCATTGTCAGCTCAAGACGGAGAAGCATTATTCAAATCAAAATGTAACGCTTGTCATTTACTTGACAAAAATTCTACAGGTCCTATGTTAAAAGACGTGAAGAAAAAATGGGCTGACGCTAGTGAAGACGCATTATTAGTGGATTGGGTAAAAAACTCAGCTGCTTTAATTGCTGGAGGTAAAAGTAAAATGGCAAATGAAATTAAAGATTTCAGTCCAATGGAAATGCCAGTTCAAGATGTGACGAAAGAAGATGTTGATGCTATACTTTCTTTTGTTGACAATTATGCACCTAAAGTTGAAGAGCCAGTTGCAACAGCTGACCCAAAAACTTTAGTAAAAGAAGTGAAAATGGTTCCAAACTATAACCAAAACTTAACTTTTTTCTATTTACTAATAGCTATTTTTATACTTCTAATTGCTGTAATTTTTATCATGACGAATGCAACTACAAACATGGTAAAACATGAGTTGTTTAAATCTAAATTAGCGGATAAAAAAGACATGTTAAAATCACTTAATTCTACAGGGATTCATAAAACGATTCTTACATTGATCGCCTTTTTTGGATTAATGGCTGCTAATAATACTTCTTTAGCTTTAAGTTATGTTAGTCCAGGAGAAGCAACAGAAAAATCACCTTGGATCCTTGTTGAAATGAGTGATCTTTACTTTTTAATGATTATCAATTTCGTATTAATTGGAATCGTGTTTTATTTAAGAAATTTATTTAAAAGTGCTTTTGGAATGATCTATTCTGTTCCTGAAAAAGTTTCTAAAAGACGAATTAACTTAAACAAAATAGTAAATGACTTTGTTCCAATTGAAGAAGAACATACTATTTTAATGCATCATGAATATGACGGAATTAGAGAGTTAGATAACAACTTACCACCATGGTGGGTTTGGGGTTTTATTGCTACAATCATATTTGCAGTTTATTATTTGTTCGATTATCATGTTTTCAAAACTTCTGATTTGCCAATTGCAGCTTATGAAAAAGACATGATTAAATTTGAAAAAGAAACAAACGCGTATAAAGCAAAAATGTCTATGAATGTGGATGAGACGAATGTAACTCTTATGACTAGTCCAGGTGATTTAGCGAAAGGGAAAGCATTATTTGAAACTACATGTTCATCATGTCATCAAAAAACAGGTGAAGGTTTAGTTGGTCCAAATTTAACTGATAAAAATTGGATTTATGGATACGACATCAAAGAAGTGTTTGGAACGATAAGTAATGGAACTCAAAACAATATGCCGACGCATAAAGATTTGTTAAATCCAATTGAAATTCAATCAATTGCCTCTTATGTTCTTTCGTTACCTTACAAAAAAGGTCTTGATCCAAAAGGAGATATTATCAAAAAATAAAACACAAATTATACTTTAAGGAAGTAGGTTTAAATTTTAAAATCTACTTCCTTAAGTTTAATAAAATATAAAAATGGTTGAAGACGAAGAGGGTTTCAGAGATCGTATCTCCACAATTAGTGAGAAAGGAAAACGAGTTTGGATTTTTCCGAAAAAGCCAAAAGGTAAATTATTCAACTATCGAAAAATAACCAGTTACCTATTTTTAACACTCCTATTTGGTTTACCCCACATAAAATACAAAGGTGAACCGTTTATTCTTTTTAATATATTAGAACGAAAATTCATCATTTTTGGCGGGATTTTTTGGCCTCAAGATTTTTACTTATTTGCAATTGCATCAATTGTAGGGTTGGTGTTCATCATTCTTTTTACTATTATATTTGGTCGAATATTTTGTGGATGGGTTTGTCCTCAAACTATCTTTATGGAAATGGTTTTCAGAAGAATAGAATATTTAATAGAAGGTGATTATAATCATCAAAAAAAATTAAATTCTCAACCTTGGAATAAAGAAAAAATAACGAAAAGACTACTGAAACAATCTATTTTTTGGCTTATCTCATTTTTTATTGCGAACACTTTCTTAGCATATATCATAGGAAAAGATGAATTATGGAGAATTCAAACAGATCCTAATGGTGTTCATTATGGTGGTTTAATTGCTATTGTAATATTTACAACTGTATTTTATCTAGTTTTCGCACGATTAAGAGAACAAGTTTGTACAACAATTTGCCCGTATGGTAGACTTCAAGGTGTATTATTAGATCAAAACACAATGGTTGTAGCCTATGATAATATTAGAGGTGAAGGTCGAGCGAAGTTTAAAAAGAACGAAGACCGTAAAGAAAATGGGAAAGGAGATTGTATAGATTGTCACCTATGTGTAAGTGTTTGTCCAACAGGTATAGATATAAGAAATGGAACTCAACTTGAATGTATAAATTGTACCGCTTGTATTGATGAATGCAATACGATTATGGATGGGGTTGGACTTGAAAAAGGATTAATTCGAATGGTTTCTGAAAATGGAATCAAAAAGGGAATTGGGTTTGAATGGACGAGAAGAGTTAAATCATATACAGCACTTCTTATCTTTTTATTTGGTGTTTTAGTTTCTTTATTAGTTACACGATCAGATTTTGAAACTGTCATATTCAGATTAAGAGGTACAACCTATCAAATGGATGAAACTTCTAAAATCAGTAATATATTTGAGATTAATTTGACCAATAAAACGAGGAACAAATACAATATCAGTTTTAAATTGGAAGATAAACGTGGAGAAGTTATCTTGGAAACAAAAAAATTAATTCTAGAAAAAGAAGCAGTAATTGATAATCGGTTAATTATAAAATATCCTTTTAATTTAATGAAAGATGGTAAAAAATTAATTACTATTATTGTATTAGGAAATGGAAAGGAAATCCAAAGAGTAAAAGTGAAGTTTATCGGTCCAATGATGTGACTTCGATACATTTGCTGAAAAAGCAAACACTCAGTCGAATCATTGAAATAGTAGTTCGATACATTTGCTGAAAAAGATAACACTCAGTCGAATGATTGAAATAGTGCTTCGATACATTTGCTGAAAAAGCAAACACTCAGTCGAATGATTGAACTTAACTTAATTGAATATGAACTGGGAAAAATAAAAACACTCTGATCATTTAATTTAACGTATAAATAGAGAAAAAAAATATGAACTGGGGAAAAGGATTAGCGGTTGCAATGGTTTCATTTATGATTTTCATTCTTTATATGGTGTTTACATTGATGTCTAAGTCAACTGATTTGGAAAGTAAAGATTACTACCAAAAAGAAATTGAATTTGAAAAGGAAATTGTAGCAATGGAAAACACGAATAAACTAAAAGAAAAAGTTAAAATTTCTCAAAATGAAGATTATGTTGTTATTCAATTTCCAGCTATAGAAAAACTTGACTCAATTAAAGTGCATTTATTTCGTCCAGATAATGAAAAAGACGATCAAGTTTTTAATGCTGAAGATTCTAAAATTGTCATGATTCCAATCAAAAAGCTTAAAAAAGGAATCTATAATGTAACAACCCAATTCAAAATTGAAAAGGATTTATACATGCAAAAAGAATCTATTAAAATACAATAATTTACAAACTGTAATTTGCAATCTGAAATCTGAAATTATTAAAAAAATGTTCTCACTTTTTATTTCTGCTTTTATATTAGGAATGATTGCAAATCTACATTGTGTAGGAATGTGTGGACCAATCGCTTTGGCAATACCATTAAATCGAAGTTCAAAAATTGAAATAATCGTCGGTATTTTACAATATAATTTTGGAAGAATTCTGACATATTCTACATTAGGTTTTATAATTGGATTTATTGGATTAGGTATCAATTTAATAGGGATTCTTCAATGGATCAGTATAATTTCAGGAGTTGGTATAATTCTATATGCCTGGAGAAAATATCTTTTTCAGGGTAAATCATTTCAAGTTTTCAATACAAATTTCCTGCATAGGTTCACTTCAAAAAATATGGGGAAAATATTGAAAAATAGAAGTCCTCTTAAATTGTTTTTATTCGGAATGTTAAATGGATTATTACCTTGTGGTATGGTTTATACGGCACTTATTACTTCAGTTATTGCTGGCACACCAATTTTATCAGCATTTACACTTTTCTTTTTTGGATTAGGAACATTACCAGGTATGATTTTAATTACATTTTATGCCAATAAAATAACTACGCGTTTTCGAGGGAAAATTAATAAAGTCCTCCCCTATTTAGTCACGTTAATAGGAGCTTTAATTATAATTAGAGGGTTAAATCTAAATATACCCTACTTAAGCCCAAAAGCTACTATTGACAATAAGACGATGGAAATGAAAATTATTCCTTGCCATCCCACTAAACAAAAAAATCAATAAACTTTTTTACATATTATCGTGAAATGATCACTTTAATACATTATTTAATATCAAATCAAAAACTAATTTTAATCATGTTTTTTTGACAAAAATCTCATTAAATTTGAAATAGAGAAGATTTATAAACAAATAAAAAAATAAAAGTATGAACAAACAAGAATCAATTTATGAATTACATGCTGATCACAAAGAATGGACTAGCAAACTAGATTTTTATAGAGATGATATTAAAATATTAACACATCGTCTAGAAGAAATTGCTTCTAAAAATAATGCTCAAGAAGTTCTTGCAGAAGTCGAAAAATTTCAAAATCAATTTATTATTCAAAACAATAACATTGATCAAATAAAACACATCATCACTTTAGATGAAGATAAAATAAATAAATCTATAAATGACAATCCGATTGCAGCTGATCACAGAACAATGGGAAATCATGAGGGTGAACGTGATTTAGTTGAAACGTTTGAGAAAAACTTTAATACATTGAGATCAGAATTCAATGTTTTTTCAGCAAAATGGATGTAATTAAATTTAAAATAGATTGACTAATTAAAAGGTTCTAATTAAAAGAAAATTAGAACCTTTTTTTAAAAACTCATTTCAAATCAAACATTTGTGATTTTACAACGTTCTTATATTCAAAACATACTATTATGCAAAATAAATTTTCATTTCTGATCATTATTACATCACTAACATTTACAATTCAGTCCTGTAATAAAAACAAAACTTCTATTAGTAAAAGTAATTCTAATGAAAGTCATAATTTAGGACAAAATTGTATGGTTTGTCACACTGGTAAATCTGAAGCAGGAAAAAAAACTGGTACTTTTACAGTGGCTGGAAGTGTTTACGATTTACTTCAAACGAATGCAAATCCAAATGCGACCATTAATTTATATACAGAGCCAGGTGGAGCAGGAACTTTAAAATCTACCATTGAAGTTGATACTAAAGGGAATTTCTATACTACCGCATCGATAGATTTTGGAGCAGGTTTATACCCTTCTATTAAAGGCAGTACATCAACATTTCATATGGGTTCGCCAATAACATCTGGCCAATGCAGTAGTTGTCATGGTGTTACAACCGGGAAAGTTTATGTAAATTAATATGTCCAAAATCATTGATATTCTAAACTTAATAAATTAAATTTGTAAGGTTTCTTTCTAAAATAGAATCCTTACAAGTTATGGCTGAATTTACATATCAAGATCCTTATACTTTACTAAAAGATAGTACTGAATATAGAAAAATCTCTTCTGACTTTGTGAAAGTTGAAAAGTTTGGAGATAGAGAAATTTTAACTGTTGACCCAAAAGCATTAGAATTTCTTGCTGAAAAAGCATTAGCAGATGTTTCTTTTTACTTAAGAACTTCTCACTTAGAAAAATTAAATTTAATACTTCAAGATCCTGAAGCTACTGACAATGATCGTTTTGTTGCGTATAATTTACTTCAAAATGCTGTAATTGCGGCTGAAGGTCAACTTCCTTCATGTCAAGATACCGGAACAGCAATTGTCATGGCAAAAAAAGGAGAAGATGTTTATACTGGTGTAGATGATGCTGAATATTTATCTAAAGGAATTTTTAATACCTATCAAGATCGAAATCTTCGTTATTCTCAAGTTGTTGCATTAAATATGTTTGAAGAGAAAAATTCAGGTTCAAATCTTCCAGCTCAAATTGACATTTATGCAAAAAAAGGAAAATCTTATGAATTTTTATTTCTTGCAAAAGGAGGAGGTTCTGCAAATAAAACCTTCTTATATCAAAAAACAAAATCTCTTTTAAATGATAAATCATTAGAAGAATTTGTTAGAGAAAAAATTAAAGATCTTGGTACTTCAGCTTGTCCTCCTTATCATTTAGCTTTTGTTATTGGTGGAACTTCTGCTGAAGCAAATTTATCAGCGGTTAAAAAAGCATCAGCTGGATATTTCGATGAACTTCCGACTGAAGGAAATATGAATGGTCAAGCATTTCGCGATTTAGAATGGGAGAAAAGAGTTCATCTGATTTGCCAAGAAAGTATGATTGGAGCACAATTTGGAGGTAAATATTTCACTCACGACGTTCGCGTTATTCGTTTACCTAGACATGCAGCTTCTTGCCCAGTTGGATTGGGAGTTTCTTGTTCAGCAGATAGAAATATCAAAGCTAAAATCACAAAAGAAGGTTTATTTTTAGAACAATTAGAAATGAATCCAAGAAGATTATTACCTGAAAAAGCTCCTCATTTGGAACCAGCTATAGTAATTGATTTGGATCGTCCTATGAAAGAAGTCTTAGCTGAATTATCAAAACATCCAATTAAAACCAGATTGACTTTAAACGGAACCTTGATTGTAGCAAGAGATATGGCTCACGCAAAAATTCAAGAAATTATAGAATCAGGACAACCAATACCTGAATACTTTAAAAATCACCCTATATATTATGCAGGACCTGCGAAAACTCCAGAAGGAATGCCTTCAGGAAGCTTCGGACCAACTACTGCTGGAAGAATGGATTCGTATGTAGATAAATTCCAAAGTTTAGGTGGCAGTATGATTATGCTTGCGAAAGGAAATCGTTCTAAAGATGTTACAAATGCATGTGCAAAATATGGTGGATTCTATTTAGGTTCAATTGGAGGTCCAGCAGCTATTTTAGCAAAAGAAAACATTACTTCGGTAGAAATAGTTGACTTTGAAGAAATGGGTATGGAAGCAGTAAGAAAAATTACGATTAAGAATTTCCCCGCATTCATTATTACAGATGATAAAGGAAATGATTTCTTTGAAAATTTATAAAACTTATAGTTATTAAAACATAAAAAAGCCTGAGGTAATTTTTTACTTCAGGCTTTTTAATTTTAATAGAAAATGTCTCTATTTAAAACTTTTAGTATTTGTATAAACAGCCTTAACAGAAAGCCTTTTATTAATCTAAAAATTTATTTTAAATAAAATCATTAACATTATCTAAAAAACAAGATTTAAAATTGGATTTCATTTAAAGCATTGTTTATCTTTATCAAAAAATAAAAGTCCCAAAATGTCTCACGAAGAAACAGCAATTAAAGCAACTTATTTTAGTATCATTGGAAACACCTCTTTAGCAATAATTAAAGGTTTTGCTGGATACTTAGGTAATTCATACGCTCTTATTGCAGATGCTATAGAATCTACAGCAGATATTTTCGCTTCGCTGTTAGTTTTATTCGGCATTAAATATTCGAACAAGCCTGCAGATGAAAACCATCCTTATGGTCACGGAAGAGCTGAACCACTTGTAACTTTCCTTGTAGTTGGATTTTTAATCACTTCGGCAACTATTATTGCTTATGAAAGCATCAAAAACATTGGTACACCTCATGAATTACCTAATCCATTTGTTTTGCTCGTTTTAATTCCAATTATAGTTTGGAAAGAAATATCCTATCGTATTGTCATCAAAAAAAGTCGTGAAACAAATAGTTCATCTTTAAAAGCGGATGCTTGGCACCATAGAAGTGATGCAATTACTTCAATAGCAGCATTAATAGGAGTTACAATTGCTCTCTTAGCTGGAAAAGGATATGAATCCGCAGATGATTGGGCTGCTTTATTTGCATCAGGTTTTATACTTTACAACAGTTATCATATTTTTAGACCGGCATTGGGTGAAATTATGGATGAACATAAATACGATGACCAAATTAAATTAATTAGAGAAGTTTCTCAAAAAGTCGATGGAATATTGGGCACAGAAAAATGCTTTATTAGAAAAGCAGGTATGAAATTTCATGTTGAATTACATGCAACTGTTGACGCGAACATAACTGTCAAAGAAGGTCATATATTAGCACACATTCTAAAAGACACTTTGCGATCTGAAATTATTGAATTAGGACATGTTTTAATTCATATTGAACCGAATGAATAAATAAAAACAATTATGACAAAACTATTTTTATCAATTTTACTGATGACAGCAATTACACAAAAAAGTATAGCTCAAGAAGATCCATACTTATGGTTAGAAGAAGTTGACGGCAAAAAAGCTATGGAATTTGTTAATGAACAAAATAAAAAAACATTCGATAAAATAAGTCAACAAAAAGAATATAGTGGTATCTATTCTAAAACCCTAGAAATTCTCAATTCTACTGATAGAATAGCATTTCCGTCAATAATAGGTAACCATATTTATAATTTTTGGCAAGACAAAGATCATGTTCGTGGAATTTGGAGACGAACAACCAAAGAGAGTTATTTGAGTAAAAATCCTGTTTGGGAGACACTTTTAGACATTGATGCTTTGGCATTAAAAGATGGTGTGAAATGGGTTTACAAAGGGGCAAACGGCTTATTTCCTGATTACAACCGATTCATTATCAACCTTTCAAATGGAGGTGGTGATGCTGTTGAAATTAGAGAATTTGATGTTAAAACGAAATCATTTATTAAAGATGGTTTTTATATTCCTGAAGCAAAAGGGGACGCTAGTTATTTAGATGAAAATACATTGATTGTTTCAACCGATTTTGGAGAAGGATCTATGACTACTTCTGGTTATGCAAATCAAGTTAAATTGTGGAAAAGAGGAACAATCTTAAAAGATGCACAACTTATTCATACAGGCAACCTAACAGATGTAGCTTCAAGTGGATATTCAATGAGAGATAATGATAAGAATTATTTAATCATTAACCAAGGAACGACATTTTACACGAATATTTCCTATGTTTGGCAGGATAATAAATTAATAAAACTTAATTTACCTGAAGACATTTCAATGTCAACTATACTTAACAATCAAATCGTTTTACATTTAAAATCTGATTGGATTGTGAATGGTACAACTTACAAACAAGGTTCAATAGTGAGTGCAAATTTCACTTCTTTAATCAGAGAAATCAGAGAGTTAACTTTAATCTTTACACCTGACGAATATACGAGTATCAATGAAGTTACTTCAACGAAAAACAAACTTCTTGTAAACATTCTGACAAATGTAAAAAGCGAATTAACTATTTACGCATTTGAAAATGGTCAATGGATAAAAGAAAAAGTAAATGCTCCCGATTTTGGAACAATATCTATTATTACAACAGACGAATTTTCCGATGACTATTACTTTAATTTTCAAAACTTTTTGACTCCTTCATCCCTTTATTTAGCAAACACAAAAGACAATTCAGTAAAAACAATTAAAACTTTACCCACTTTCTTTGATGGAAGTAAATATAAAGTAGAGCAATTTAAAGCAAAATCAACGGATGGAACAATGGTACCTTATTTTGTGATTTCTTCAAAGGCAATGGTTTACAATGGTCAAAACCCAACTCTTCTTTATGGATATGGCGGATTTGAAGTTTCACTTGAGCCTTATTATTCAGGTGTTATGGGGAATGCTTGGCTAGAAAACGGCGGAGTTTATGTTCTTTCTAATATCAGAGGTGGTGGTGAATACGGTCCAAAATGGCATCAAGCAGGATTAAAAGAGAATCGACAAGTTGTGTATAACGATTTTCATTCAATCGCTGAAGATTTAATTGCTAAAAAAATTACATGCAGCAAAAACTTAGGTATAATGGGCGGAAGCAATGGTGGTTTATTAATGGGAGTTGCCTTTACTCAACGTCCAGATTTGTATTCAGCTGTCGTTTGTCAAGTACCTTTATTAGATATGAAACGTTTTAATAAATTATTAGCAGGTGCTAGTTGGATGGGAGAATACGGAGATCCAGATATTGCAGAAGAATGGGAATATATTAAAAGGTATTCTCCATATCACAATTTAAAAGCTGGAGTTAAATATCCTGAAGTTTTTTTCACTACCTCAACTAGAGACGATAGAGTCCATCCTGCACATGCTAGAAAAATGGCTGCAAAAATGATCGAGATGGGATATCCTATTTATTATAACGAAAGTACAGAAGGTGGTCACGCTGGTTCAATAACAAATGAACAAAAAGCAAAATCGGTAGCTCTAGAATATTCCTATTTGTGGATGAAATTGAAAAATTAATATATGAGTACGAATTCATTTCCTATTGAAATTCCAGAAAACATTTCATTTACTGATCTAATTGAAAGCCAAAAAACAGGTGCTAGATTTGTGTTTTATTATACTTTATTTCCTTTACCTTGGTTTCAACCAGTTAAAAGAATGTCAAAATTATATTACTTAAAATCAGACGAATCACCTGTAAAACACTCTAAAAAATTCAACATCCTCAATCGTATTTGGGGTTGGTGGGGAATACCTTTTGGACCATCAGTTTGCTATAGCACTATTAAAAATAACAAATCAGGCAATGATATTAGCATTGATGTATTTGCTAGTTTAACTGAATCAGATTTCAAGAACAGAATTGTAACTATACTTAAAATCAATGATGTTTTTGCTCCTTTAGAAAAGGATATCCTAAATGAAATTAAAAAAGCTTTAATCTATATAAAAATAAAGGGGGCAATTTAGTAGATTCTCCAGTTGTTGGATATTACATAAATACCGAAAAACCATATTATTTAATAGGGCTAAATAGCGAAGATCTTAAAAATTCAGAAGAAATTCTACTTGCGATACAAAAATACTTCTATAAAAACTCCAAATTCGAATTCATAGACATAAATGATGAAAACGAAATTGCCCAAAAATTAAAATCTCAAGGTCACAAAATAAATTGATAGCAACAAAAAAGGATTCATAAATTTATGAATCCTTTTTTGTTGCTATCAAGCTTAAGATCTAATTATTCAACTACGAATGAAAAGTTATATTTAAAACTTTTACCAATTACTTCATTTCCTTTCTCTACTTTAAATTCATGTAATTTAGTAATTACATAATCGTTTATTTCTTTGTTAGTCGAATTAATTTTATCAATAATTATTTCTCCTTCTGGGCTTACTGTAAATTCAACATGCACTTTTGCGTTTACTTTTTGCTCATTGTTTAAGTGAGGGTACATAATATGATTTTCAATTTTTTTCTTAAAATGATTTTCACCATATCCTGCAATTGAAAAAGTACTGATACTTAGTAATAATGCGAACAAGATTGTTTTTGAATTTTTCATAATTTCTGTTTTTTTTAGTATGAATGTTTTGTTTTGTCTCCTTAAGACCTAAGACGAATTAATAAGTTACAAATCGATTTCAAAAAAAATGTTAAAAAAAATAACAATAAAACTCACTGTAACTTCTTTTCCTTCGAATTGAATACTTAAATTTACATACTTTTAAAAACAAGGACAAAATGACGTTTGATATCGCAATAATTGGAGGAGGAATAGTTGGAGCAGCTACTATGTATAAAATACAAAAAGAAAATCCAACACTTAAACTAATATTGATAGAAAAAGAAGATATTTTAGCGGATCATCAAACGGGTCATAATTCAGGAGTTATTCATTCAGGATTATATTACAAACCTGGATCTTTAAAAGCTAAAAACTGTATTCAAGGACGACATGAATTAGTTGCCTTCGCAAAAGAGCATAATATCGCACATGATATGTGTGGTAAAATTGTTGTTGCTACTGAAGAAAGTGAATTAGAAAATTTAGAAAAAGTCTATAATCTTGGAATTGCCAACGAAATTGAAGGAATAAAGAAATTAACTTCTGAAGAAATTAAAGACTACGAACCAAGTTGTTTAGGTATTGCGGGTATTCACGTACCTTGTACTGGAATAATTGATTTCAGGGGAGCTACTGCTAAAATGGTAGAACTAGCTCTTGCTGCTCAACCTGAGAGTGTTTTAAAACTAGGTCATGAAGTTTTAGATATAAAAAAGAACAATGAATCTTCAATAATCATTACTAATAAAGGAAATTTCGAAGCAAAATATTTAGTTTTCTGTGCCGGTTTACAAGCAGATCGTTTAGCGAGAAAAGATGGTGTTGATTTAAAAGAAAAAGTCGTTGGATTTAGAGGTGATTATTATGAATTAACGGAACAAGCAAAACATAAAATCAAGAATTTAATTTATCCTGTTCCTAATCCTGACTTCCCATTTTTAGGTGTTCATTTTACAAGAATGACAGATGGAGAAATTGAATGTGGACCTAATGCCGTTTTCACTTTTAAACGAGAAGGGTATAAGAAAACAGACTTTTCATGGAGAGATACAATTGACGCCCTTACTTACAAAGGAACTTGGAAATTATTCTTTGGTAACATGAAATTTGGAATCAACGAATATAGAAGAGCTTTTTCTAAAAAATTATTCTTAGAAACACTTCAAAGAATGGTCCCCTCATTAACAATGGATGATATTAAACCAGGAAGAGCAGGTGTTCGAGCTTTGCTTTTGAGACAAGATGGTGACACAAGAGATGATTTCAGAATTGAATACCATGGAAATTCTATTCACGTTTTGAATGCTCCATCTCCTGCTGCTACTGCTTCTTTAGCAATTGGAGGTTATATCGCTGAAGAATGTAAAAAGCATTTTGAATTATGATTAATACGATAAATCAATAAGATTTTATTATCATCAATTAATCTATTTTTAATTCTTTAAATAATTAAGTTTTCATAAATCTTCTCATAAAGAGGGAGAACATTCTCAAGGCTAAATACTTTCGCTTGAGTCAAAGCATTTATTTTAAATTCTTGAAATTTAGTTTCATCCTTTAGAAGTTGAATTGCGTTTTTCGCCATATCCTCTAGGTCACCAACTTCTGATAAATAACCTGAAACTCCATGAATATTTACTTCTGGAATCCCTCCAGTATTTGAGGAAATCACAGGAACGCCAACAGCCATAGCTTCAAGAGCTGCTAAACCAAAACTTTCAGTTTCTGATGGAAGAATAAACAAATCAGAAATTTCAAGAACATGTGATGTATCACTTACGTTTCCAATAAATAAAACTCTTCCACAAATCCCCAATTCTCTACTTAATCGTTCAAGACTATTTCTCTCTGGTCCATCTCCTGCAAAGATCATTTTTGAGGGGATTTCTTTATTGACAATTGCAAACATTCTCAACACATCCTCTACCCTTTTTACTTTTCTGAAATTAGAAATATGACATAAAATTCGCTCTTCATCTTTTGCATAATGTCTTCTTTTTTCATAATCAATTGGTGTTAAAAAATCTTTAGATTTTATAAAATTAGGAACTACTTGTATTTCTCTAGTTGTATTAAAATGGGTGTATGTATCATCTTTTAAACTCTGAGAAACGGCCGTTACAGCATCTGATTGATTAATACAAAAAGAAATTACAGGTTCGAATGATGGATCTTTTCCTACCAATGTAATATCAGTTCCGTGCAAGGTTGTAACAAATGGAATATTGATTCCTTGTGATTTTAATATTTGTTGAGCCATAAAAGCAGCAGAAGCATGAGGAATTGCATAATGAACATGCAAAATATCTAAATCTTCATACTTCACAACATCGACCATTTTACTAGCCAAAATTGTCTCATAAGGTTGATAATCAAACAAAGGATAATCACTTATCGTAACTTCATGGTAAAAAATATTTTCGCGAAAACTACCTAAACGAACTGGCTGTGAATAAGTAATAAAATGGATCTCATGCCCTTTCTTTGCAAGTGCTTTTCCTAATTCCGTTGCTACAACTCCACTTCCTCCAAATGTTGGGTATAAAACAATTCCTATTTTCATTTATTTATTATTAATAAATATTTAATCTATTTTATGCGTGAAGCACGGATTACGGTGCAAAAAAACCATTTTTTATTTTTTTGCACCCAACACTGCCTCGTATATCACTTTTTGAATATTTGTCCGAATATTCATATCTCGTATTTTCCAATTATCTTGATTTTGATAAACTCTATTTGAAAGGAAAACATAATTAATTTGATGTTCCGGATCAGCCCAAGCTAATGTTCCTGTAAATCCAGAATGTCCAAAACTTGACGATGATGCCATTTCACTACAAGTTCCACCACCAGAATTATTGGGTCTATCAAAACCAATCCCTCTTCTATTTCCAGGGAATTGACTTCTAGTATACTCTTCAATTACTGTTTTATTTATATAGGAAACATCTCCATAAACACCTTTATTTAATAGCATTTGCATTAATGATGCTAAATCTCCAGCATTTGAAAACAATCCTGCATGTCCACCAACTCCCCCTAACATTGCAGCTCCTGGATCGTGGACAAATCCATGAATTTGTTGCCCTCTAAATGCTTTGTCATTTTCTGTAGGAGCTATTTGAGAGATTGGAAAATGATTTAAAGGTCTGTATCTCATGTATTGTAATCCCATCGGTTCGTAAAAATTCTTCATTAAATAATCGTCAAAAGCTAATGATGTTTGTTTTTCTACAATTTTCTTTATGAAGTAATAACCTAAGTCAGAGTACTCGTATTTTTTCGCACCTAATTCCGAACTTAAAATCTTTTTATACATCGTATCAGCATAACTTGTTTTAATCCATAAATCTTTCGCTACTTGATTTTCAAAACCTTCTTTTTTTACAGTAGAATAAATTGCTGGATTTAAAACACCATTTGTCATCGTTTTCTTATAAAAAGGAATCCAAGGAGTCAAACCAGCTTGATGAGTCATCATGTCTTTAATTAATATATTCCCAAAAGCAGATGAAGATCCTGTAAGTTCAGGAATGTAATCTTTTAAACATTTATTAACCGAAAACCTACCTTCAGATTGTAATTTCATTAAAGCCATTGTAGAACCTGCAATTTTTGTAACAGATGCTATATCATAAACATCTGTGTTTTTCACAGTAATCGTGTCTTCATATTTAAGGGTTCCAAAACTTTTTTGATAAATGATTTTCCCTTGAACAGCTACCACTATTTGACAACCGGGGAAAGCTCCAGCAGTAATCGAACTTTTAGCAATCTTATCAATCTCAGCTAATTTTAAAGGATCGACACCTATTTCTTCAGGTTGAGAATATTTCAATCTACCAGTACTTTCTACATCTTTTCCAAATTCACGAGGAAATTCTTCAGAAATAGAAAAAGGCAACTTCCCATGAGCTGGAATTGCACCAAAAATAAATTGGGACATCCTTTCCAAAGCGATGTAATTATTTTCGTACCCTAAAACGATTGAATTCACTTCTTTTAGATCACATTTTTCTTTAAGAGCTAAAGGATTTCCGAACAAAATCAAGGCATTTTCTTTATCTTTAGGCAGATTTGCTAACCATTCTCTCCATCCTTTAGGCATACCAAAATCATTTTTGGGACGAACAGACCCGGCATGAAAAGCAGTAATAATAACATCATAAAACTTTAATTTATCAGCCAATCTTTCATTTGCTTCTTGAACTGTGTAAAAATGATAATGGTCCATTTTTGCAAAACGATCAATCCCTTCTCTAAAAGGTGAGGTATGCATTCCTATGCTAATTCTAGCAATTCGTCTATCCATCTTTTTAAGAGGAAACAAATCTTTTTCATTTTTAAGAACCGTTATTGCTTTTTCATAAACATCTTTTTTAGCCCAATCAATTTCTCCTTCAGAATAAGATTGAAATTCAGTCGGATTAACAACAAATTTATATTTTGCTTTTAACACTTTTAAACAACGCTGATCCAATTCTAATAGAGTGATCTTACCTTCTTTTACTTTAGAACAAATTGCTGCAATTGACTCAATTACATTCTCAGGGTATAATAAAATATCACAACCAGCTTCAAATGCTTTCACACAAACTTCAGATTTACCGTATTTATCAGCAACCGCTTTCATATTTAAAGCATCACTAATTACTAAACCATTGAATTTTAATGAATCTTGTAAATATCCCTTGATTATTTTTTTAGATAAACTACTAGGTAAACCTGAATTATCAAGAGA
This sequence comes from Flavobacteriales bacterium, assembly GCA_947474675.1. Lineage (GTDB taxonomy): Bacteria > Bacteroidota > Bacteroidia > Flavobacteriales_D > Crocinitomicaceae > CAIUKX01. Next base: position 9,175 of record CANJKA010000038.1, on the reverse strand, counting down.
AGGAACATTTAAATGTCCAATCATAACTGAAGATGCTCCAGCTTTTATCCCTTCTCTGAATGGAAGAAAATCGACTGTATTAATTGTTTTTAATGATTGAGAAACAGTTGGTAATTCAAAATGAGAGTCTTTATCTGTATTTCCATGACCAGGAAAATGTTTGATACTTGTCATAACACCATTTTCTTCTATCCCTTTTACAGTAGCCCTTACATGTTCTGCCACTTTATATGGATTTTCTCCATACGACCTAAATCCAATAACAGGATTTTCAGGATTACTATTAACATCAGCAACGGGAGAGAAATTCATGTGAATTCCCAATTGACGACACTCTTGAGCCATCATTGCTCCTATTTTTTTAGATAATTTCAAATCATTTGCCGCACCAATCGTGTATGCATAAGGAAATCTTTCAATCCCAAAAATTCTCATTTGTATTCCCCATTCAGCATCCATCCCAACTAATAAAGGAATTTTACTAGCTTTCTGAAAACGAGAAATAGAAGTTTTTAAATTTTCTCTTTCACCTTGAAAAAAAATAATTCCTCCAATTTTTTGATCTTTTACTAAACTTTCAATTTCTTTAAGATGATTTTCACCTTGATTCGAAAAAGCAGAAACCATGAAAAACTGCCCTACCTTTTCTTCCAAAGTCATCTCGGATAATTGCTTTTGAGCCCACATATCTTCTTTTGAAATTTCTGATTTTAGTGGTGAATTATTTTTCTTTCTAATAATATATGAAGAAGTTACAAAAAAAACTGTCGTAATAACTAATCCAATCGATGTAATCTTTAAAAAGCGTGCTATTTTCATGTTACGAAATTAAGCTAACAAAGTCAAAAAAGCGAGATTTTTTTTAGGTTTTTTTCATTCGATTTAAACTCTCCTAAAAAATATAGATTAAAGGCTTAAAAACATTACAGACGGCTATATAAGTGTTTCGTTTTATCTTATTTAACTGTTAAAATGAAAACTGAAAACTAAATCAAAATGTTAAAATAAATTTATTCTAAAAAAAATATTATTATTCGTCGAATTCAAATCTAAAATTTAAGCTAATACTGTCGATTTGTCATTAAAAAGAAGAGTGGAATAGATTTTGAAAAGAAAAAGATCAAAATAATTAATATAAAATTCCTATTTTTACTACAAAAAAAGGAATCTTTAAAGACTATTGTCAAAAGAAATGAGTGATGTAATTAAATTATTACCCGATCATATAGCAAATCAAATTGCTGCTGGGGAAGTTATACAACGTCCAGCTTCAGTTGTGAAAGAAATGGTTGAAAATGCAATTGATGCAGGTGCTACTAAAGTAGATGTGGTTATAAAAGATGCAGGTAAAACACTTATTCAAATTGTAGATAACGGTAAGGGAATGTCAACTTTTGATGCTAGAATGTGTTTCGAAAGACACGCAACAAGTAAAGTTTCAAAAGCGGAAGATTTATTTACTTTAACAACGAAAGGATTTAGAGGAGAAGCTTTGGCATCTGTTGCCGCAATTGCTCACGTTACGTTAAAGACAAAGTTAGAAAATGATCAAGTAGGAAATTTACTTCAAATTGAAGGAAGTAAAATAACGAAACAAGAAGCAATTGTTTGTCCTACAGGTTCTTCCTTTGAAGTTAAAAACTTGTTTTACAATGTGCCTGCAAGAAGAAATTTCTTAAAGTCAGATAGTATTGAATTTAGACATATTTTAGATGATTTTGAGCGTATAGCTTTAGCGCATCCTGAAGTGTTTTTTACATTAAGAAACAACGACACTGAAATTTACAACCTTCCTTCTGCTGTTTTAAAAAAGAGAGTTGTTGATATTTTAGGCAAAAGTTCAAACGAAAAATTAGTGCCTATTGATGAATCAACTGAAATTGTTGAAATAGTCGGTTTTGTTGGTAAACCTGAATTCGCTAAGAAAAAAAGAGGTGAACAATTTTTTTTTGTAAATGATCGATTTTTTAAAGATTCATTTTTTAATCATGCGATTACAAAAGCATTTGATGGATTGATTCAACCTAAAACATTTCCTTCCTATTTTTTATACTTAACAATTGATCCTCAAAAGATTGATGTAAATGTTCATCCAACTAAAACAGAAATTAAATTTGAAGACGATCGATTAATTTATCCGATTATCTTAAGCAGTATTCGACAAGCATTAGGGAAATATAATATTGCTCCTACCTTAGATTTTAATAGAGAATCAAGTTTCGATATTCCTTTTTCTATGAATAGTCAGATTCCTGTTGAACCTAAGATTCGAGTAAATGAAAATTACAATCCGTTTAACACAACGACAGCTTACCCTTCATCATCTTCTTCAAGCTCCTCTAGTTCACAGCCTAGTTTTACAAAAGCCATTAAAGCAGAGGGTTTTGGAAATAATGAAATAAATCAGAGTGATTGGACAGATTTTTATGCTATTAAAGAAGATGTTCCAGAAATTAATAATCAAGAGATTGAATTTGAAGGAGAAGTAAATATCAACAAAGAATTTATAGTAAGAGGAAATTATTTAATTACTTCTTGTAAATCTGGTTTAATGGTTATTCACCATAGAAGAGCAGTTGAACGAATAGTTTACGATAGATTAATGAATTTATTTATTTCCAACCCTATAAGTTCTCAAAAATTACTTTTTCCTTACGAAAAAGAAGTGTCTTCAGCCGAGAAAAGTGAATGGATGAATAATTCTAAAATGTTGGAACGATTAGGCTTTGAAACAACGTTTAATGAATTGAATATGGAAATAAATGCAATTCCATCTGTCATTCAAGAAGAAAATATAAATGATTGTTTAGACAATATTTTAGACAATATCTCATTTAGAGAAATAGACAAAGGAGATATTGCTCATATTTTAATAAATTCAATAGCTCGATCAGCTTCACAAAAAAAGAACATTGTTTTAAACAATCAAGCCTCTGAAGTTTTGATTGAAGAATTGTTTCAATGTCCAGAACACACTTTTACACCAAGTGGAAAGTCAATAATACAAACCATCTCCATGGATGAATTAACAAATAAATTTTAACATGTTTTCATTTTTAAATAATATACCTCAGGTAACAAAGAATATTTTACTTTTAAATGTAATGTTTTCAGTAGTTACTCTTATTTTAGGCTCACAAAACATACAAATAGATTTAGGTAGGGATCTTGGGGCGTACTATATGAATTCCCCTTTATTTAAACCATATCAGATAGTTACTCATTTTTTTATGCATGACGGAAATAGCATCATGCATCTTTTAATGAACATGTATTTACTTGTCATTTTAGGATCATATCTTGAAAGACTTTGGGGGCCAAAAAAATACTTTATCCTTTACCTTCTTTCTGCATTTGGAGCATTTGCTCTTTATAACGTTATGGGAATGTATCAAATTCATGAATTAAAAAACATCATCCCCCTTGATAGAATTATTTATTTAGATCAAATATTTAATAGAGGGTTGTATATACCTGATTTGACTGGATATGAAATGAAATATCAAGACTATTGTATAACACCAATGGTAGGTGCTTCAGGAGCTATATTTGGAATTTTAGCATCATTTGCAATTTTATTCCCAAATACTGAATTTATGTTATATTTTGCAATACCAGTTAAAGCTAAATTTCTTGTTGGAGGTTATTTTCTATGGGAATTGTACCAAAGTTTTAACGGGTCAGTTGGTGATAACGTAGCACATTTAGCACATGTCGGGGGGGCAATCGTAGGTGCTGCGATGGTCTTATACTGGAGGGAATTTGACAAGAAAAACTTTTGGTAATGAATACACAAAACACATTTTCAGATCAATTAAAGCACTTGTATAATACAGGTGGAATGACTGTGAAATTGATTTTTATCAATCTTTTAGTCTTTCTATTTATTGGATTCACATCAGTTATCGGGCAGTTAATGCAAGGAGAATCGATGCTTTTTATTAATGGATTCAATCAAAACATATTCACATTAGATACTGATATTTTAGGATTTGTTTTAAAACCTTGGGGTTTATTTACGAGTATTTTCGCTCATTTTAGTTTTATGCATTTGTTATTCAACATGCTAATGCTCTATTTTACAGGAAAAGCATTTGAACTTTTTTTTAATGGAAAAAAACTATTATATATTTATCTAATTGGGGGTGTATCTGGAGGATTATTTGAAATATTAGCACATTTAATTTTTCCTATTTATAATTTAGGAACCCATGATTTTACGATTGGTGCTTCCGGTGCAACTGCAGCTATATTTATTGGTTTAGTTTTTCATCGCCCTTCTTTAGAAGTAAAACCTTTTGGCCTATTTACTATACCATTGTTCTATGTGGGTTTTGTTTATCTAGCAATTGAATTATTGTCTTTAGGAAAAACTGATAACACTGCTCATTTTGCTCATATTGGAGGAGCACTAGCTGGTGTTTTATTTATTAAAATCAATTCTGGTTCATCAAATTTTATGATCTTATTAAAAAATATATTCACTAAAAAACAACCAAAATTCACAGTTCAAAAAGGGGGAAGTGCTCGTGGCGGTGTTAAAACAGATGAAGAATATAATTATGAAGCAAAACAAAGACAAGTTCATGTTGATGCAATTTTAGATAAAATCGCTAAGTCTGGATACGAATCTTTGTCAAAAGCTGAAAAGGAATTTTTATTTAAACAAAGTCAAAATGGGAAGTAAAATAATCAGAAGTATTGTTCGCTTTTCTTCTTGGTTTAAAATTGCTACTGTCGTTTGTTTAGTTAGTTTATTATTGGCGTATTTATGTCCTTTTATTCACCCTGGGACATTTTGGATTTTACCATTTTTTGGTTTAGCTTATCCTATTATCTTTTTATTTGCCATATTATTTTTTATTATTTGGACAATTGTTAAATCAAAATGGGCAATTGTCGTTTTGGTTGTCATCTTAATGGGAGGTAAATTGCATTTTAGAATGGTCGCAACAGGAAGTGATCCGAAGATTTTACCTGAAGAAACAGAAACTTTACATGTGATGAGTTATAATGTTCGTTTGTTTGATTTATATGAATGGACAATGTCTGAAAAATACGAGAATAAGGATTCTATTTTTCACTATTTAGAACGTGAAAATCCTGATATTGTTTGTTTTCAAGAATTTTATCACCAAGACAAACCGACAAATTTTCCAACTAGAGATGCTCTTCGTAAAATATTAGACACGAAAGATTATCATGAAAGATACAGCCATAAATTATCAGGTAGACAAAATTTTGGAGTTGCCATGTTGTCAAAATATCCAATGATCGCAAAAGGAGATGTAGTTTTTAAAGACGATGATCATAACGATAATAATTATTGTATATATGCTGACATTGTGAAAGGTCAAGATACTTTTAGAATATACAATGTTCATTTGCAATCAATTAAATTTAAGCAAGATGATTACGCTGTATTCGGAGAAAGAAGTAATCAGCCAACGACTAAAAACTCGCGAATAAAAATGATGCTTGATAAATTAAGAATAGCTTTTCCAAAAAGAGCAGACCAAGCCTTAACCGTAATGGAACACATTAATTCTTCCCCTTTTCCCGTTGTAATTTGTGGTGATTTTAACGACACCCCTCTTTCATACACCTACAATCAGTTTAACCAAAGAATGATAGACGCATTTAGAAGTTGCTCTTCAGGAATCGGTGCAACATATTCGGGGAGAGTTCCAGCAGGAAGAATTGATTATATTTTTCACTCAAAAAATTTAAAATCGTATCAGTTTAAAATTCAAGAAGAAACATATAGTGATCATAGAGCAATTTCGTGTAGAATTTACAAATAATACCAAGTGAACATATATTATAGTACAATCTACTTATTCTTTTTCATCATTTCATCTTCAAAAAAACGTACCATAGACTATGTTATAAACCATTTCTTTATCGAAATGATTAAAAATAACTATGTATAGTTGAACCAAAATATAAATTCATTTGGTATAATTTCCCGCCATTTTGTCAAATTTAGTAAACTTGTTATTTACAAATAAAAAAACTACATTTGTTATTATGAAAAATTCATTTAAAATGATTAGCAAAATTGGAATACTTTTATTTTTCCTTTCTAATCTTTCATGCTCATCTTCAGGCGATTCCTTGAAAAATAGTTCTGAAATTGACACATCTTTTTTACCTAAAAAATGGATTTTAACAGATGATTTAACAGATGAATCTCCAACGATGATAATAATGTCGATCGAGGAAAATGGGTATTTTCAAATTTACGACACTATTCTAGACACCAAATTTGTAGAAGCGGGCATTAAAATGATACAACCTATTTCAAAAGGTCAATGGAAAACTGATGGAGACAATTTAATTTTAACTCATTTTACTCCAGAAGATGAAAATCCAACAATCTACAAAATCAAATCTTTAGCATCTAATAAAATGGTAACTATTGGATCAAATAATAAAACCCATATCTACAAATCAAAATAACAATATCTGATGTTAGTTGAAATAAATCCAAGAAATATTGATATTCGTTTAATTGATCAAGCTGTAGAAATAGTAAAAAATGGTGGTATTATCATTTTTCCTACAGACACCGTTTATAGTATGGGGTGTGATCTGAAAAATAAAAAAGCATTAAATAATTTAGCAAAATTAAAAGGCATTAAATTAAGTAAAGCCAATTTCTCTATTATTTGTCATGATTTGAGTAATTTATCAGAATATGTTAAACACATTGATCGTCCTACTTTTAAACTATTAAAACACAGTTTCCCTGGTCCATTTACTTTTATTATGAATGCGACAAATGAAGTGACCAAAATATTTGACACGAATAAAAAGGAAATAGGGATTCGTATACCTGACAATAGAATCATTCTTGAAATTGTAGAAAAATTAGGAAATCCAATTGCGACAACTTCTTTGCACAATGACGAAGACACTTATTTAGATTATTTTACTGATCCTTACGCTATTTATGAAAAATACGAGGATATAGTCGAAATGATTATTGATGGAGGTAGCGGAAACCTTGAAGCTTCAACTGTAGTCGATTGTACTGGAGATGTTGCTAAAATTATTCGTCAAGGAATTGGTCAAATCGATTTATGATTAGGTTAAAATTATTTTGAAATTTTTGAGCTTATAAAACGATTTTTTATTAATTTAGAAGTGTCTGAAAATAATTATCGCTAGTTGATATTTCAACAAGAATAACATTAAAGCCGAAAGGGTGTTTTCTATTAACGATTGACAAAAGTCCATTGGCAGAAGAAAATAACAGTAAAAAGCCCTGAAAGGGTGTCGTCTGTTAACGATGGGCAAAGTCCATCGCGAGAAGAAACTAACAATAAAAAGCCCTGAAAGGGTGAGATTCAAGTATGGGACAATCATTAGTAAAAAATGATATCTATATCGTGTTTAGAACAAAAAATAAAGGACCATTAATTTATAATTCAGTCGAAATCGAACTGTATAGTTATTTGGGGGAATCTGTAATAAATTTGAATGTCAAGTAATAAAAGTATGTGATTATACTGACCAGAATATCACGCCCTTTCAGGGCTTTTGGTTGTGTGATTCGCTTTGATTCATAAGGCTTTGCCCTATGTTTACATATTACACCCTTTCAGGGCGAAGAAGTAAAGTAAATTATTTAATTTTAAATTTAAATTTAAGAATCGTTAAGCTCATAACCTTAAAATAATACCTTATGATTTTAATAATTGACTGCGGAAGTAAAAAAACAGTTTACATTGAAGAATGTGTAGACGAGTTCATGGACTTTCAGACAGTTGGAATTTTATCTTTAACAAATGATCATTTAAAAAATATAAATGGAATCATCATTTCAGGTGCTCCCCTTTTAATTACTGAAATGGACATTTCTATTTATTTAGAAAAAGTGTCTTGGCTCAAAACCATTGAAATCCCTGTTTTAGGAATCTGCTTCGGTCATCAATTGATAGGTATTACATTTGGAGCTTTCGGGTCAAGAATGCTTGAAGATAGAGATTGGCAAACGATTGAAGTATATGAAACCTGTATTCTTTTCGATAAATTACCAACTGAGATTGAAATGATGGAAGACCATTGTGAGTCGATTTCAATTCCTCCTAATTTTAGGTTAATTGCTTCATCTGATGCGTGTGTAAATGAAGCAATGCAACATAACACTAAACCATTATTTGGTGTTCAATTTCATCCGGAAGTTTCAGGAAATCATGGACGTGTATTATTTGATAACTTTATACGCTTTTGTGACTCTATGAAAATAAATTAAGTCAATAAAAAAAGACTATTTCAATCTTTCTAATTGAGAATAAATAAAATCAAAGCTAGGTCGTTTCGCAACGCTTTCATCAAAACATTTTTCTTTTAAAATGGTTAACTCTTGAAAAATAGCTGAATGCTTCTCCTCTACTCTTTCAAGTAAATCATCCAATAAACATCCAAAAGCTCTGACATCTAAGCGTTCTAACAAATGAGCTAACTCAGAATCTTTATCGTAACAGGTTGCTGCTCCAAAATCTCCAAGTAATGCATTTCCTACTGGATTAATCATTGTGTTGTGTGCATATAAATCACCGTGCATCAATGATTGTTCGTGTAAATGTTTTGCAGCCGAGGCCACACCTTTTGAAGTGTTAATTAATTGATCAATAGAAAAAATAAGATCATCAGAGAAAACATCTCTGGTGCACGTGTCATAGCTTGGAGGATTTCCTAAATTTTTATAATCAGACGAAATTAATTCCATTACTAAACCATTTTTCGATTCAGAGTGATTTGAAATTTCACCAATAATAGGAATTAAATTAGCGTGACTTCCAGATAAAATTGAATTATTTAATTCGTCTTCAGGATAACCATCACTTGTAACTTCACCTTTGAAAATTTTAATCGCTACTTCTTTTGGAGTTGAACTATTCCAAATTGCTTTAGAAATAACACCAGAGGCTCCTTCTCCAAGTTGTTCAAGTGTTTCGATTGTATCCCAATGTATTTGTTGAAGCGGTTTTGAAACTTCTTTTTGATGAGTACAAGGATTACCTGAAAATGCCAACCAAGAAAGCTTTGGTAATGAAGCCAACCAAATAGGAAGTGATTCTAAATTATTAGCTGAAATACGTAATAATTCTAAATTGACACATTTAGACATTTCTTCAGGTAGTGTCTTTATTTTATTTCCAGCAAT
>CANJKA010000037.1 GCA_947474675.1 Flavobacteriales bacterium | reverse complement strand
TTAGTGAATAGAATCTCTTATTTACTGGATATTCATGGACCAAGTGAGCCAATCGATACTGCATGTTCAAGTTCATTGATCGCTATACACCGCGCTGTAGAAAACATAAGAAATGGACATTGTCAAATGGCAATAGCAGGAGGTGTCAATGCTTTATTGAGTCCTGAGGTAACCTTATCTTTTAGTCAGGCAGGAATGTTGAGTGATGATGGTCGTTGTAAAACCTTTGATCAAAGTGCTAATGGTTATGTTCGAGGTGAAGGAGTAGGAGTTATTGTACTCAAAAAGTTGAGTTTAGCTGAAGCTGATGGGGATATGATTTATGGAGTTATACGCGGTACCGCTGAGAATCATGGAGGAAAAGCAAATTCGTTAACTTCACCTAATCCAATCGCTCAAAAAGATTTATTGGTAAAAGCTTATCGAAGTGCTCAAATTGATCCTCGAGACATTGGTTTTATCGAAGCTCATGGAACAGGAACCCCTTTGGGAGATCCAGTGGAAACGGAAGGTTTAAAGATGGCATTTTCTCAATTATACAAGGATAGGGGGCTGAGTAAACCAGAAGCAGCTTATTGTGGATTAGGAAGTGTGAAATCGAATGTAGGACATTTGGAAGCCGCAGCAGGTATAGCGGGTGTAATCAAAGTTATCTTGAGTATGCAGCAAAAAGTATTACCAGGAAATCCACATTTGAAAGAACCAAACGCGTATTTACAATTAGAAGGAACACCGTTTTATCTTCAAAAAGAAACACATAAATGGGAATGTGCAGCAGGAAAAAAACGTATTGCAGGAGTAAGTAGTTTTGGTTTTGGCGGAGCAAATGCACATATTATTTTAGAAGAATATGAAACGGTAAAAAAAGTGGAAGTTATTGAAAATGATTCTCATATCATTGTTTTGTCAGCGAAGAATAAAAATCGTTTATCAAATCAAGTAAGTAATCTTATCAATTATCTAGAAGAAAACCCAGAAGTTTCAATGACCTCACTTTCATATACACTTCAAACAGGAAGAGATGCTATGGAAGAACGATTGGCACTTGTAGTAAAAGATAGAACTGAGTTGATTGAGAAATTGAACAACTTTGAATCAAATGAATCAACAGGGATTTACACAGCCAATATCAAAAAAACATCCCCATTATCATCTAAAATAGAAGCTTCTTTATCAGCAACTATTGCGGCAAAAAAATGGGATGAATTAGCAGACGAATGGACCAAGGGAAGAGAAATCGAATGGGAAGCAATGTACATGAACCAGCAACCAGGGAAGTTACGTTTACCAACATATCCTTTTGCTAGAGATCGATATTGGTTATCAATTGAGGATTCGAATTCAGAAAAAGAATTAGTAACTTTTGAAAGTTTGCATCCGATGTTACATAAAAATGAATCAGATTTAGAAGAGCAAAAATTCAGAAGCGTATACACCGGTTCAGAATTTTTCTTTCAAGATCACAAGGTAAGAGATGTAAAAATATTACCAGGAGTAGCATATTTGGAAATGGCAAGAGAAGCCGGTAATCGAAGTTTAAAGCAAGAAATTACTTCTATAAAGGATGTAACATGGTTGCGTCCAGTGAAAATTGATACTGAAGAAGAGGAAGTATCTTTGAGTCTATTTTACGAAGGTAATGAATTAGCATTTGAAATTTATTCACAACAAGAAGAAAAAGAGCAAATTCATAGTCAGGGAAAATTGAATACAAAACCAAATATTCCAATAGAAACAGCTGATTTAGAAGAAATAAAAAATCGATTTACTCAATCGAAAGATAAAGAGGAATGTTATCGAATATTTAATTCTATTGGTTTGGAATATGGAACAACATTTCAAGGTATTAAGACTCTTTATTACTCAAAAGATGAAGCATTATCTGAAATAAAATTGAATAAGCAAAGCGATCAATTTGTTTTGCATCCAGGAATAATGGATAGTGCCTTACAAACATGTGTAGGATTATCTTTTGAAGAAGGGAAATCACCATTATCACTTCCTTTTAATGTAAAGGAAGTCAAAATTTTTGATGAATTACCTGAAAGCGTATGGTGTCATGTTTTAAGAAATAAATCTTCTCAGAATGATTTTGAAATAAATATTATGAACAATTCTGGCGATGTTTTATTACAGTTCGATCATTTTTCGGTATTACCTATTGAATCAGGAATTATAGAGAAAAACGAATCCCTTGTCGAAAACAACCCAATTCAAAGCACGGGAGAAAATTCGATCAATTATCAGCCTATTTGGGAAAGAGTAAAAAATATTTCTGAAATCACAATTAATACGAATGGATTACATGTCATCATCTCCAACGGTTCATGTCCAGAATTTGAAAAAGGCTTAAAGAAAACATTGGAAAAATCAGATTGTCAGCTTGTTCTATGTGGTATAAATGATGAATTACCTGAGGACGCTTCAGATCTTTATATTTTGACAGGCTTTTATGAGAATGATCTGTCATCAGAGGATGAAATAACATGGAATGAAAAATTTGTTTTTCAAATGTCTGATAAAATCGTTTCAACCTATGGCGAAAAAAATATTAATCTTACTATTTTCACGAAGAATACCCAAAAAGTACATAAATCGGATGTTGTAAATTCTAATGGAAGCTCATATGTAGGCTGGTTTGGAAGTTATGCAAAAGAATTTCCTTTACATCAAATTAAGATTTTAGATGTTAGTTATGAAACGAAAATTCCAACCTTATCTGCTTATTTTAATTGGTTAAAGGCACCATTTTCTAGAAAAGGAGAGGTGATTGCTTTTAGAAATGACTTATTCTATCAACGAGTATTTTCATCTATCAATTATCTGAATGCAACTGAAACAAAATTCCGTCAAAATGGGGTGTATGTTATATTAGGTGGAGCCGGTGGAATAGGGAAAGTGACAACAGAATATTTGATGAAAAACTACAATGCTCAAATTGTATGGTTAGGGAGAAGTGAAAAAAATGAAAAAATAGAAAAAGCAATTCAAGATCTACAAAAATGGGGTACTGCACCACTGTACATTTCATGTGACGCAAATGATATAGCAGATGTAAAATCAGCTTACGGTATAGTGAAAGAAGCATATCCAGAAATAAATGGATTGTTTCATTCTGCACTCGTATTAAACGATAAACTCATTCAAAAAATGGAATATGCTGATTTTGAAAGAAGTTTTGACCCTAAAGCGAAAGCAGCAAGCAATTTTGCAGATATCTTTGCACATGAAAAATTGGATTTTATGTGCTTTTTCTCATCCGTTCAATCACAGATGAATTCATTTGGACAAGCGAATTACTCTGCAGGATGTACCTACAAAGATGCATTAGCACATAGTTTAAGAGATGAAAAGAATATTCCGTCCTATATTATTAATTGGGGATATTGGGGACAAGTAGGAGTGGTGACAGGTGATGATTATAATGAAACGATGAAATTAATAGGAATTGATAGTATTTCTATAGAAGAAGGTATGAAATCAATGGAGCAGATTTTAGCGAATGAATTGCACCAAGTAACCACCATTAAATTTTTAAAAAAATGATGTTAACACAAACGGATAAGAAGACTATTCAAATACAAAAAATCTCACGATTTATAGGAGATAAAATAACTGTTACGCCTTTTAAATCGAATGAAAAATCGGAGGAAAGATTTAATCTTATTTGTAGTAAGGGATTATTGAAAGTCTTGTTAAACATGGGATTGAATGATTATTGTTCAACGAAAATAGGATTTTCTGAATTGCATTTAAAATTGGGCTTTGAACCTAAATTTGATAAACTTTTTTTAGAAGCAATAAGGTATTTATCTACAGTTAATTTGATACAATTAAAAGATCAGTCTTTTAGTATTAAACGCGAACTGATAGAAGAGCTTGATACATTTGAAATAGAAACGGTATTTACAAAAGAGTTGGAACACAATTCTGAATACGCGCCGCACGCCAAATTGATCACCATTTGCCTTAACGCTTTTGAGGATATTGTAAAAGGTGTTAAAATCGCTACCGATGTGATGTTTCCAAATGGAAGTTTAGAATATGTAGCTGAAATATATAAAGGAAATTATCAAGCAGATTATTTTAATGAATTATTAGCTCAATATATTGCAGATTCTGTAGAAAGAACAATTCCTAACTTAAAAAATGGCGAAAAAATAAAATTATTGGAAGTTGGTGCTGGAACAGGAGGTACTAGTGAAATAATTTTTCAAAAATTGAAATCATTTTCGGATCATGTAGAATATTGGTATACGGACGTGTCAAAAAGTTTTTTGATTTATGCCGAAAAACAATACAAGGATATGGCTCCATATATGAAAACGGCTTTATTCAATATAGAAATGAATCCGGTTAATCAAGGACTGCCAATAGGTGAATTTGATATAGTTATTGCAGCAAATGTTGTTCATGCAACGCGAGACATTGTTAATACCTTAGACAATATTAAACCAACTTTAAAAAAGGAAGGAGTAATTGTGTTGAATGAGTTAGCAAAAACAGAAATATTCAGCACGCTTACTTTTGGTTTACTAGATGGTTGGGGATTATATGAGGATAAAGAGATTCGTTTGAAAGGTAGTCCAGGATTATCTCCGAAGGGATGGGGAATTGCATTTTTGGAGTCAGGTTTTAGAAATGTTGCATCCTACCCAAAACAAGATAATATTCCTCAGCAGATTGTATTGGCTCAAAGTGATGGCATAGCGTTATTGAAAGAAGAAAAATCAGTAACTAAAAAAAATACAGTTGAGGTAAATAGATCAACAAAAGGAGTTGATCCAAAAGTCATTAAAGAATTAATTCAAATTGCAGCTTTAACGATCAAGTTGCCAGCTTCAGAATTTGAAAGTGACAAACAATTTACGGATTATGGTTTTGATTCAATATTAGGTATGTCATTGGTGAAAAATATTAATGATGGTTTGAAGATTGATTTAAAACCTACTGATATTTTTAATAATCCAAACATTGAACTACTTGCTGAATATATATGTGATAATTATCCTGATCTATATTCCGTTCAAAATATTTCTGAAAATAAACTTGAAATTCAAAATGTTACAGAGGATGGGGCGATTAAATTAACGGAAAATAGGAGGAAAAATAATGGTAAGATTCAGAATTCTCATACAGAATTGTACACTGAAACCAATGGTGATATTGCTGTAATTGGAATGAGTGGTCAATTTGGAAAGGCCAATAATTTGGAGGAGTTTTGGAATAGTTTGAAAAATGGGGAATCATTAGTTGAAGAAGTACCTGACTTTAAATGGAATAAAGAAAGTCATTTTAGTGAGAAAAGAAATGAAAAAAACAAGACGTATAGTAAATGGGGAAGCTTTTTAAGGGATGTAGATAAGTTTGATCCACAATTCTTCAAAATTTCAGGTAGTGAAGCTGAAATGATGGATCCTCAGCAACGTCTGTTTTTAGAACATTGTTGGAAAGCCATTGAAGATGCAGCAATCCATCCATCTAAATTGAAAGCAGCTAAATGTGGCGTTTTTGTAGGTGCAAGTGCTGGAGACTATATCGATACAATTGACGATAAAGAGGCTTCTGTTTTTTGGGGAAATTCAAGTTCAATTTTAGCTTCTCGTATTTCTTATTTATTGGATTTAAAAGGACCTGCTATTTCAATTGATACAGCTTGTTCTAGTTCATTGGTCGCAATAGATATGGGATGTTCATCATTGTTAAGCGGGGCAACTGATCTCATTATTTCTGGAGGGATAACCATAATGAATACACCAAATTTCTACAAATTATCCAGTCGGGCAGGTATGCTTTCGCCAGATGGAACTTGTTATGCATTTGATAGCAGAGCAAATGGATTTGTTCCAGGAGAAGGAGTTGGTGTTGTTTTGTTAAAACGAATGAATGATGCTTTGAGAGATGGAGATCATATTTATGGAGTTATTAAGACAAGTAGAGCAAATCAAGACGGAAAAACTAATGGTTTGATAGCTCCGAGTTCTGTATCACAGCATTTGTTAGAAAAGGAAGTATACAGTCTATCAAATATAAACCCTGAAACAATATCTTATGTTGAAACACATGGAACAGGTACAAGTTTAGGTGATCCTATCGAATTTGATGCCTTGAGTAAATCATTCAAATTATATACAGACAAAAAGCAGTTTTGCAGTATAGGTAGTGTCAAAACAAATGTAGGTCATACTTTAATGGCTGCAGGAGTTGCAGGTTTAATTAAAGTAATGTTACAATTCAAATACAAATTATTGGTTCCATCAATTAATTTTGAAACAGCAAATCCACTAATTGATTTTGAAAATAGTCCATTTAAAATTCAACAAAAATCAGAACCCTGGGAGGTTGGAAATGAATATCCTCGAAGAGCAACTGTTAGCAGTTTTGGTTTTAGCGGAACGAATGTTCACATGTTACTGGAAGAGTATGATTCACAAGCAATAAAATCGAAACATGTCAACATGGAAAATATATTCTTGTTGTCAGCTAAAACAAAAGAAAGATTAAGGAAAAAAGTTGAAGAAATGTTACTGTTTCTATCAGAAAACAAAGTGGAGGCTGATGATTTAATGTACACCTTGCAACAAGGCAGGGAAGAAATGGATGAGCGGCTTTCATTTATTGCAAGTTCAATTGATGAAATAAGAATAAAACTTGAAAACTATTTAAATGAAAATTTCACGGATGTTTATTGTGGAAATGCGAAAAAAGACAAAAGTGAATTTTCATTCGAAGGGACAGCTGGTCAGGCCTATATCGATTTTGCAGTTAAAAATAAAGAGTTGCAATCGTTAGCACAATTATGGGTGAAAAATACATCAATTGATTGGAATATCTTATACGATAATGAAAAGCCAAATAGAATATCTCTTCCTGTTTATCCGTTTGCGAGAGAGAGTTATTGGATGCATAAAAAAGGTGTTTTGGTTGAATCATCGCAAAAGGAAAATGAACTTTCGTTGATGACGAGAGAAAATACAGAAGTAGTTTTGCCACCAATGGAAAAAAATATTCAAAATGGTGAAGAAGTTTTATTGGATATTATCGCTGATGTGCTTAAGATTAAGAAAGAAAAAATTGATTTACAGGCAGATTTTGACGAATTAGGAATGGATTCAGTTTTAATATATTCCTTTATGCACGAATTAGAAAAAAGACAAATGAGTATTTCAATGGCGGAGTTAATGTCTTGCAAAAACATAGAAGACTTGTTGTTTTATTTTAAAGAAAGTGATACAATAACAACAACATTGAAACGTGAGGAAAAATATTGGGAAGTCCTGAAAAATTCGGAGGGAGAAAACAGTACAAAATCGGTAATAATAATTCCAGGAACACCAGGTATCAGTTTTCCATATTTGTCGATAGCAAATGCAATAAATACTTCATCAGAAGTAATTGGATTGAATTGGAAAGGTGTTTTTGATCATGAGCCATTTCAATCAATTAAAGAAGTGGCCATTTTTAATTTAGAGCAAATAAAGCAAAAATTGGGGAACTGTTCGATTGATTTAATTGGTCACAGTTATGGTGCATTAATCGTTTACGAAATGTTGAAAAATGCAGAAAAAATGGGAATAATAGTAGATGAAGTTATCTTAATAGATAGCACGCCTAAATTACTCTCTAAATCAATGACTGAAAGACAATTATTACTGATGTTACTGGATGTGTTTGGATGGAATGAAACACAAGTTACAGAAGATCAATTGCTTGATATCGTTGAAAATATGCTGCAAAAAACGATGGACGAAAAAATCGATTATTTTCAATCGATACAGCTGATGCTTGACAATGTTAAAATGCCCCAAAATTTGAACAAAGAAATTACAGCATCTATTTTTAATTCGTACATGACGACAATGTCAATAAAATACAATCCGAAGAAAAAAATCAACAAAAAAGTTACAGTCATAAAAGCAAAAAATGATAATGTAGTTAAAGTTGAGGAAATGGATCAAGGATGGAAAAAATTATTTCAGGAAGTAGAAGTGATTCATGCAGAAGGGGATCATTATACAATAATTCAAAAAGGAACTTGTGAAGATTGGTGTGAAAACATGATTTTTAATGAAGAAATATTTATAAATTAATTTAATAACTAAAAAAAACAAAATGAAAAAGAAAATTTTAAAATATTACAGATTGCCAGCAAATATTAAAGAGTTTATGTCTGTGCCAGATACATTTGTAACTCGTCATCTTCGCAAAAATGACTCAATAGTCGATGTTGGTTTGTTTCCATCATTTGATAGCTTTTTACTTTGTAATCCAGATGAAATTGAACATGTATATCTAAAAAATGGTAAGCAATATCAGAGAGGTGTATTGTTTGATCCAATTAGAAAAATTATAGGTAATGGTTTACCAATAATTGACGGGGATTTTTGGCGTAAGCAAAGAAGAATGATGCAACCTGCCTTTCATAATCAGGTTTTGCCACTGTATGCGAATGAAATTTCATTGGCGATTAAGGAAATGGTGAATAATTGGAAAGAGTTGACAAAAAATGGTACGACAACATTAAATATAGAAGATGAAATGATGAATTTAACTTCAAATATTACCTTGAGGTTATTATTTAGTTCAGAAATTAGTAGAGATAAACAAGATAAAGCTGTTTTTGTTTTAAATGAAATTAATAAGAAATCCTTAAAGCATATTACAAACCCTTTGGCGATTCCTATGTGGGTTCCTACTTTAGAGAATATTAGATTTAAAAAACATATGAATGAAATCCACGAAATAATGGATGAAGTAATTGAAAAGAGAAAAAGTGATAGTAACAATTATAAAGAAGATTTATTACAAATGTTACTTGATTCTGTTGACGATGAGACTGGAGAAACAATGAGTGAGGAGCAATTAAAATCAGAAATATTGAATCTTTTCATTGCAGGAACTGAAACGACTGCAAGTGTATTAGCATGGACTTTTCATTTACTTGCAAATCATAAAAATGATGAAAAGAGGGTTAGAGAAGAAATTGAAAATGCTGTTAGTGAAAAAAGTTCTGATCTTGAAATTATTAGAAATCTAAATTTCACAAATAACGTAATGCAAGAAATAATGAGAATTTATCCTCCAGCTTGGTTGTTGGCTAGAGAAGCAATGAGTGATGATGAGATAAATGGTCTAAAAATTAAGAAAGGATCTCAATTATTAATTCCAATACGTGGAATGCATATGGATCCAAAATATTGGGATGAACCTGAAAAATTTATGCCTGATAGATTTAATGTTTCAAATCGTCACAAATTCGTCTATTTTCCTTTTGGAGGTGGACCTCATTTATGCATGGGTAAAGAATTTGCTAGAATGGAATACTTCTTGACAATGAAAGAGGTTATGCTAGAATTCGAATTTGAAAATGTTAAGAGTATTGTAGAGCCTGAAATTTTGATTTCATTACGTCCAAAAGGGGGATTGTTTATGAATGTTACTAAAAGAACGACGAAAACTTTTAACAAGGAAAAGAATCAACAGCAATTAGAGGTTAATCAATAATATAAGATGTGTATGTTTTTATCGATAATAAGCTTATTAACAGGTGTCGGGATATTGTTTTGGGGAATCAATTTTTTATTTTCTAAAGAGTATTTTTTATACCATAGTGAAGCAACAAGGATTTCTTGGAATGACATAGATGAAAAGCTAAAATATATTCTTTTAGTTTTCATGAAAGTTATTGGAGTTGGCTCAATTACAATTTCGATATTTATAATTTCTACAGTGATTTATTTGATATATAATGAAAATGAATTTATTCAAAGTTTAATTTTTTTCATAACGTCACTTTATCTTTTAGGCTTATTTTTGATTTCATATAGTGTTTTTATAAAAACTAAAGCAAATACGCCTTGGAAAAGGATGTTATTTTGGTTTGTAATTAATTTTTCAGGGTTTTTAATTTCTATTCTATTACTATAAAAAAAATGGAATGGTCTAATAACTGATTAAGAATGAATAATAGGAATTTAGAAAAAAAATAAAAAAATAAAAAAATAAAAAAATGTCAAATATAATTATTGAGAATAAAGTACCTAAGGCCGCAAAATTTCCTTCTAATTTAATTGAAATTGCTAAAAACCCTTCTGATTTTATTAATAAAAGAATGTTTGAAAGTGAGCATGTTGTTGATTTGAATATATTTTTCAAGTTTAAATCATATTTACTATGTACGCCCAACGAAATTGAGCATGTTTTTGTGAAAAATAATCGAAACTATATAAAGGGTCGTTTATTTGATCCTCTACGAATTTCGATTGGAAACGGTCTTGTTACTAGTGATGGTGATTTTTGGAAAAAACAACGACGTCTTGTCCAGCCTGCTTTTCACAAACAAATATTGGTTTCTTTCACAGAGGAAATTGATAAAATTGTTGATAAGTTGATTGTTGATTGGAAAATTCAAATAGAAAATGGTAAAAAAGAGTTTAATGTGTCTGATGAAATGATGAAACTTACATTGGATATGGCTTTAAAATTACTTTTTGGATCCGATATATCTGGTAAGGAAGATCGATTTTTATTTTTATTAGGAGATATAAATAAGCGTACGATGAAGAAAATGAAAAACCCATACCATTTGCCATTTTCTGTTCCAACATCTGGAAATATTAGATTTAAAAAACATTTAACCGAATTACATGATATTATCCAAACAATAATCACTAAAAGACGCCAAGATGTAGGTAATAAATCAAGCGACTTATTGCAATTATTGTTAGATGCAACTTGTGAGGATTCTGGTGAAGGGATGTCAGAAGAGCAATTAATGGATGAAGTGGTTACTTTATTTGTTGCAGGATCAGAAACAAGTGGCCATTCATTAGCTTGGACGTTATATTTATTAAGTGAAAATAGAGAGAAATTGACTACTGCAGAAAATGAAGTTCAAAAAGTTTCTACAGAAAATCAGAGTGGTTTAGAAGCCTTACGAAATCTAAGATATTTGGGGCAAGCAGTTTCTGAATCTTTAAGAATTTATCCTCCGATTTGGATGATAACAAGAGAAGCAATAGAAGACGATGAAATTAGTGGCTTTAAAATAGAAAAGGGTTCGCAAATATATATTCCAGTAAGAGGTATTCAGAATAATCCTAAATATTGGGATGAACCTGAACAATTTATTCCAGAACGTTGGAATACTCCTCTAGAATCTAAGTATTCTTATATTCCTTTTGGTGCAGGTCCAAGGTTATGTGTAGGGGCTGAATTGGCAAAAATGGAAATTACTCTTTCTTTATTTAAGTTAATTAAAGAATTTAAATTTGAAACTACTAGAGAGGTGATTGTAGAACCTTCAGTTACATTGAGACCTAAAGATGGACTTTATATGAATGTGACAACTATTATTAAGAAATAACGATTATAAGTACGAAAACAGTTTAAAGTTAATTTAATTATAATATTATGACTGCAATAATGTTTCCTGGACAAGGGTCTCAATACAAAGGAATGGGAAAAGATTTGTTTCGGATATTCCCCAAAGAAACAAAAATAGCTTCTGAAATACTAGGGTATGATATTGAAGATTTATGTGTTAATGATCCAAAAAAAGAATTAGGATTTACTCAATTTACACAACCTGCGCTTTATGTTGTCAATGCATTTGCATATTGGCATACTGTGAAAAATAAACCTGATTACTTATTAGGTCATAGTTTAGGGGAGTATAATGCTCTTTTGGCTGCTGAAGCATTTGATTTTGAAACGGGTTTACAATTGGTAAAAAAACGTGGTGAATTAATGGCTGCTGCGAACGGAGGTGGAATGGCAGCTGTAGTTGGAATTACAGCAGAACAATTGAAAAAAGAGCTGGTAATCGGGAAACATGATAAAATCGATATTGCAAATTACAATACTCCCAATCAAACCGTCGTTGCAGGTCCAAAAGTAGCTATCGATCGTTTGGTAAGTGATTTCGATAACAAGCAAATTCGCATAGTTCCTTTATTTGTTAGTGCGCCTTTTCATTCAACTTATATGAAACCAGCTTCTATCGAGTTTTCTGAGTTTTTGAAAGGATTTTATTTTAACGAAATTAAAATTCCTGTAATATCAAATTTAACTGGTAAAAGGTATACGAATGATTCAATTATTGAATGTCTTGCTGGTCAGATTGCTGGTTCTGTAAATTGGACAGATTCTATCCGGTTTTTAATGGGCAAAAAAGTAGTAGAATTTCAAGAAATTGGAAGCGTTATTTTGACGAAAATGGTCAATGAAATAAAAGAGAAATGTGAGCCTATTATTGAAGAGGAAAAAGAACTGATCGTAACTGAAAAAATTAAAAAAGAAGCACTTCAAATTGTTGATCCAAAAATGGAATTAACTGAAATAGATAAAGGATTGAAGACTTTTGATGGGACAAAACTTGGTTCTGTTGAGTTCAAAATGGATCATAGGGTAAAATACGCATACATGTCTGGAGGGATGTACAGAGGAATCGCGTCGAAAGAATTAGTGATTTCAATGGCAAAAGCTGGGATGTTAGCTTTTTTTGGGACAGGAGGGATGAACTTGAATGAAATAAACGATAATCTTCAATTCATCAAATCTCACTTAAAAAATGATGAAAATTTTGGAATGAATTTTCTACATAATTTGACAAATCCACAAATGGAAATGGATACAATTGAATTATTTATGAAAAATAATATTTCAGTAATCGAAGCGGCAGCTTTTATGCAAATAACTGAAGCTCTTATTTATTATCGAGTTTCGGGATTGCAAGAGGTAGGAGGAAAATTAATTGAAAATCACAAGATCATTGCCAAAGTTTCAAGACCGGAAGTTGCGGAGTTGTTTATGAAGTGTCCACCTGAAAAATTGATTCGACTTTTATTGGATAAAGGAATGATTACTGCTCAGCAAGCTGAATTATCTAAACAAATCCCCGTGAGTAACGATATTTGTGTTGAAGCAGATTCAGGTGGACATACTGACGGAGGTATTGCGATGGTACTTTTTCCTGCAATGGTTGAATTGAGAAATCGAATTCAAAATGAGGTTAAATTTTCAAAAAAAATCCGCATTGGATTGGCTGGCGGAATAGGGACACCACAAGCAGCTCTTTGTGCATTTGTGATGGGAGCGGATTTTATTACTACGGGTTCAATTAATCAATGTACTGTTGAAGCAGGAACAAGTGAGGTCGTGAAAGATTTATTGCAGGAAATTAATGTACAAGATACCGAATATGCACCTGCTGGTGATATGTTTGAACTAGGTGCAAAAGTTCAGGTTATGAAAAAGGGAGTTATGTTTCCTGCAAGGGCTAATAAATTGTATAATCTATATCAACAATATGATGGAATAGATGAAATACCTGAAAAAATAAAAATTCAATTAGAGAAAAATTATTTTAAAAAGTCCTTAATTGAAGTGTGGAACGAAACGAAAGAATATATTATTTCAAAGGGAGAAATGGATTTACTTACTTCTTCTGAGAAGAATCCGAAAGTAAAATTATCATTGATTTTTAGATGGTATTTTGGTTATAGCACGCGTTCTGCTTTTGAAGGGCTTACAACAGAAAAAATGAATTTTCAAATCCACACAGGACCAGCTCTGGGAGCTTTCAACCAATGGGTCAAGGGAACTTCTTTGGAACCATGGCGTAATCGTCATGTAGATCAAATTGGAATTAAAATCATGAATGAAGCAGCGATTATGTTGCAAGAACAATTAAAATCAATATTAAATTAATAATAAAAATAGAAAAATGAAAAATCAAATCATTCAAATTATCAAAGAAAATTTAGTGGAAATTATGCCAGAATTAGAAGGAGAAGAAATTTCTCTTGACGAAACATTTCTGGATTTAGGTGCAAATTCGATGGATCGCGGTGAATTAATTGCATTAACCTTAGAAAAATTAGATTTAGAAGTTTCTAGAATTGAGTTTGTTGGTGCAAAAACAATCAATGAATTAGCTGAAGCAGTAGCTAAATTTCATAATTAGTTTTAAATCTATGAATAACAATGTATTTGTTACTGCTATTGGAGTCGTTACACCAATTGGAATTGGTGTAACTGACTTTACTGCAGGGTTGAAACAAGGAAATTCTAATTTTACATACCTTGAAAAAAAATGGAATGAAAAAACAATGAGCTATCCAATGGCTATTGTTCAAGATTTTCAGTTCCTTAAAGAAGTAAATGCTCTAGATTTGCCTGACGATTTAAAAAACAAGGTTAAACGTATTAGGAATCTTACCAAAAGTGAAAAGTTCGGACTCTTAACTGTGTTGGAAGCATGGTCGCAATTGAATATAGAATCAATTGATTTGTCAAAAGTTGCAATAGTTCTTTGTGGTAGTAATACACAAATGGATCACATTCTGGGGGTGCACGAACAATACCGAGAAAAATTGACTTTCATGAATCCAAATTATGGGTTAAGTCTATTTGATACGGATTTGATCGGAGTAATTTCAGAACTTTTACAAATAAAAGGTGAAGGTTTTTCTGTTGGATCTGCTTCAGCTAGTGGTAACATGGGGGTTATTCAAGCGACACGATTGATTCGATCTGGTGAATTTGATCAAGTGGTTGTGGTTGCACCTTTAATGGATCTTTCTATTTTTGAGTTGCAAGGGTTTACTTCTATAGGAGCAATGGCACTATGTTCTGATTCAATTGGTCCAACAGAAATTTGCCGACCTTTTGATAGTGAACCAAACGGTTTTGTCTACGGTCAAATGGCGGGTTCTTTGATTTTAGAATCTGAGAATTCAATGAAACAAACAAACAATAAGGCTATTGCATCCGTTGCAGGTTATGGTAGTTCATTGGATAGTAATCGCAATCCAAATCCTTCCGTTGAAGGTGAAATGATTGTGATGGGTAAAGCTTTGTCAATGGCCGGGTTAGAATCCAAAGCAATTAATTACATCAATGCGCATGGAACTGCATCCAAGATTGGAGATTTGACAGAGAGTGAAGCAATTGTGAAAATGTCTCTAAGAAATGCATCTGTTAATAGTACAAAGTCTTTGATAGGACATGGATTGACAGCGGCAGGATTGGTCGAATCAATAGCTACCCTTATTCAAATGAAAGAAGGGTTTGTACATGTTTCGAAGAACATCAGCCAACCAATTACAGAGGAAATTAATTGGGTAACACAAAAGAATGAGAAAAAGTTAAATCATACGATGAATAACAGCTTTGGATTTGGAGGGATTAATACTTCCATAATATATAGTAATTTATAAATAGAATGAAAGCAGGAATAGAAGCAATAAATATATACTCAGGATCAGCATCCTTAGATGTAAAAGATTTGGCAAAGGCAAGGAATTTAGATAACAATCGTTTTGAAAATCTAATGATGAAAGAAAAATCGGTACCCATGCCTTTTGAAGACCCGGTTTCAAATGGTATTAATGCAGCCAAACCGATTATCGATTCATTAACAGAAGAAGAGAAGAATAGTATTGATATGGTCATAACATGTACTGAATCCGGTATTGATTTTGGGAAATCGATTAGTACATATATTCATCACTATTTAGGATTAAACAGAAATTGCAGACTCTTTGAATTAAAAAATGCTTGTTATTCCGGAACAGCAGGCTTTCAAATGGCAGTTAATTTTGTATTTTCACAAGCTGCACCTGGACGTAAAGTGTTAGTTATTTGCACAGATATTGCTAGAATGAGTATGGCTGAAGGAGCAAGTATGGATCTTTCATTTTTTGAACCGAGTAATGGGTCGGGGGCAGTTGCAATTTTAGTGAGCGATAATCCTATAGTTTTTGAAGTGGATAGAGGTGCAAATGGCTATTATGGTTATGAAGTAATGGATACATGTAGACCCATACCAGATCAAGAGGCAGGTAATGCAGATTTATCTTTATTATCGTATTTAGATTGTTCGGAAAATTCATTCAAAGAATATCAGAAAAGGGTGGAAGGAGCTGATTATCAAGAAACTTTTCAGTATTTAGCATTTCATACTCCTTTTGGGGGAATGGTGAAAGGTGCTCATCGAACCAACATGAGAAAATTTAAAAAAGCAAAACCCGATCAAATTGTAATGGATTTTGAAAAGAGAGTGATGCCTTCACTCAACTATTGTCAGCGTGTAGGGAATATAATGGGAGCAACCTCACAATTAGCACTTATGAGTACGATTGCAAATGGAGATTTTTCTACTCCAAAACGAATAGGCGTTTTTTCATATGGATCGGGATGTTCATCTGAATTTTACAGTGGAGTGGCAACGAAAGAATCGCAGGAAAAAATAAAACAGTTCAAGGTTCAAGAACACTTGAATGAACGTTATAAGTTAACGATGAAAGAATATGAAGATACATTTTTAATCAATAATGAATTACGATTCGGAACGAAAAATTATAAAGTTGACTTTTCAAAAAATTCAAATGTTTTCAATACTATTAAAGGTAAAAATCGAATTGTTTTTTCTGAAATAAAAGAATTTCATCGAATTTATGAATGGGTGTAGAAAATAACAAAATGAGAAAGACAATTTTTATTACAGGTGCATCAAGTGGAATAGGAAAAATGACTGCATACTATTTTGCTCAAAAGGGTTGGAATGTCGCGGCGACTATGCGAAATATTGAAAAAGGGAATGATTTATTGAGTTTAGAAAATGTTTCTCTATTTGAATTGGATGTAGTTGATCAAAAGTCGATTGATAAGGCCGTGGGTGCTGCAATAGATAAATTTGGTAGAATAGATGTGTTATTAAACAATGCTGGAGCTTGTGTTGTGGGACCTTTTGAAGCAATGACAAATGAACAGATAGAAAATCAATTTAATGTAAATATCTTTGGTGTAATGAAAGTGACGAAAGCAATTTTGTCTCATTTTCGAGAAAATAAAAAAGGATTAATTTTGAATACTTCTTCATTTGGAGGTTTATTAGCTTTTCCTTTGTTTACATCATATATTGCAACAAAATGGGCATTAGAAGGTTTTATGGAATCTTTGCAATATGAATTAAGACCCTTTAATATTTTCATCAAAACATTACAGCCTGGTCCAGTAAAAACAGGATTTGATCATACAATGCCATTTGTTACAAATGATGATTATAAAAGCTATACGACAGTTGTTAGTGCTAAAATAAGACAGATTTTTGAGAAATCACCAACGGCAGAGCAGGTCGTGGAAAAGATATATCAAATAGCAGAAAGACCTAAGTCAAAAATGCGTTTTCCAATCGGTGTACAAACTAAAATGATACTCACATTGAGAAAAATGATACCACTTAGCTGGTTTATGTTTATCTATCGTACCGAGTTTGAAAAAGGCCTAAATAAAAAGTAGAATGGGAGTAAATGTTCAAGTCTTTAAAGCAATTCAAGTTGATGAAAAAAGGGGAATTGCGAGTATTCAATTTTCACGTGCTGAAAATAATAATAGCTTAAATAATACCTTGATTCAAGAAATTAATGTTTGTATTGATCAGTTTGAAGAAGATGATGAAATTAAAATAATTGTATTAAAAGGTAATACATCTACTTTTTGTACAGGGATGGATTTCAAAGCAATGGCAGATCAAACAGAGGAAGCAATGACGGGGGAAGACGATCCGCTTGCTTATTATGGATTATTAAAAAAAATAACTTTAAGTTCTAAAATTTTTATTGCTGCTGTTGAGGGGAAAGTAAATGCAGGAGGGATTGGAATTGTTGCCGCTTGTGATTTTGTACTGGCAGGACAAGAGGCAACTTTTGGTTTGTCAGAAGCTTTATTTGGATTATTGCCCGCTTGTGTGCTTCCTTTTTTAATTCAACGAGTTGGGTTTCATAAAGCGAAATGGTTAACATTGATAACCCAACCAATAAACTTAGAAAAGGCTATTCAGATTGGATTAGTTGATGAGTTTTCATCTGATTTAGAAAATTTAGTAAGAATTACATCTCTCCGTTTGTTAAAATTAGAAAGTAACACCGTTCATGATTTAAAGAATTACATGGCAAAACTTTGGATCATCAACGATGAAACGCAAGAATTAGCTGTAAAAAAAATTAAAGGTTTGTTACATTCAGATAAAGTACAGTCGAATATTCATAATTTTGTTCATTATAATAAGTTTCCATGGGAGAAATAGTCAGTCTAGAAGAAAGGGGAGGTGGAGTCGTTCAGGTAACGATGGAAGATCGATCTGCTAAAAATACATTTTCAACTGCTTTGATAGAAGGACTTAAGTCTGTCTTTAAAAAAATCAAAGATAATGAAGATTACAAAGTTGTTGTTATCAATGGATATGAAAATTATTTTTGCTGTGGTGGTACAAAAGAAGAGTTGAAAGCTATTTACGAAGGGCAAATGAAATTTACAGATTTAGATTTTTTCAATATTCTTTTGGAGTGTAAATTACCTGTTGTTGCTGCTATGCAAGGTCATGCATTAGGAGGAGGGTTTGTTTTTGGATTGTATGCCGATTTTATTATTCTTGGAAATGAAAATGTGTACGCAACAAATTTTATGAAGTACGGCTTTACACCAGGAATGGGAGGAACTTTCATTGTACCTTATAAATTAGGTTATATATTGGGTACAGAATTGCTTTTTACAGCCGAAAATTATAGGGGGATTGATTTAAAGGAAAGAGGGATTCAATTGAAAGTTGTTACGAAAACAGAAGTAATTGAGGAGGCTCTTAAGTTAGCAAAATCATTAGCTGATAAACCACGAAATTCATTAATAGTATTGAAAGAACATATGACCAATGAGATACATACTAAATTAAAAGAAGTGATTCAAAAAGAATTGGTTTTGCACGATAAAACATTTCATTCTCCCGAAGTAGCAAAAAGAATTGAAGCCTTTTTTTAAATGATGTCTAAAATGAGTAATAAACCTAAAATTATCGCTTTATTTTCTGGTCAGGGTAGTCATTACAGGGGAATGGGAAAAGAACTATTTGATTTAAATCCTATTTTTCGAACTGAAATGATAAAAGCGGATAGATATGTTCAAAAATTGATAGGTAGATCATTGATTGATGAAATATATACCTTGGAAAATGAATTTGTATGGGATGATTTATTAGTGACACATCCCGCTATTATTGCTATTGAAAATGCTGTTTATAGAATGATCAAGGAGGAAGGAATTCAACCAGATTTTGTACTTGGAAACAGTTTAGGCGAATATAGCGCACTAATTGCCGCAGGGATAATAAAATTGGAAGAAGGGTTAGAGATTTGTATTGAACAGGCAAAATTAATTTTGAAATATCGAATTGAAGGAGGAATGACAGCAGTAATAAATGGTAAAAATACAAGAGAAAATAATTTTTATAAAAAATTTAATTTAACGCTTGTTTCTGATAATTTTAAAGGACATTATACTGTAACAGGTGACCAAACAAATTTGAAAAATTTCGAAAGCGAACTTCAGCGAGCGTCAATTCAATTTGTTCGACTTAATGTAGCTCATCCTTTTCATTCAAATTTGATGGATGAATTAAAGGAAGAGTATGTACAGTTTCTATCCTATTATCCTTTAGAACAATCAATAGAGACTACTTTTATTTCAGGTATATATAATCGTGAAATGTCAACAGTTGAAGCTGAATATTTTTGGAATGTAACACGTGATTATACTAATTTTACTGAGACAGTAAATAGTCTAGAAGAAAAAAGTGTAAATTATTATTTGGATTTGGGACCATCAGGTACCATGGCAACTTTTATCAAGTATAATTTACCAGATCATACCTTATCAAAAGTATTTCCCATTTTGACACCGTTTCATCATGGGAACCAAAATTTCAATCTAATTACGAAGCAACTTCTTGTTCACTGATTTGTTTTAATATTTGATTATGTTTGTCGAATCCTTCTGATAATTTTAAAAATACTTTTTTTTGAATGAAAAAAGAGAAGATTCCAGTGAATTTTTCTCCATGAATTAATCTAGTTCCTTTAAAGTCAACAGTATTAAATTCTTTTAAATAAAAATAATGTTCAGCTTTTAATAGAAGCGGATGAATTTGAATAGCATGCCATACTAATTTTTCATTTTCAATAATTTCTGAAGGGGTAATGTACATTTTGTTAGCCAAAGGAACTACTGTTATTTGTGTTTTTTTTCCAAGTTCGAAATCATGTTCAACCTTTTGAATTAAAGGATTCCATTTATCATAATTTTTTGTCTCAATTAATTTTTTCCAAATAGTTTTTGAATCTGAAATTATTTCTATTTTCGTTTCGTAAGCTATCATATTGGTTTCATTTAAAATGTTATTACTTGATTTTTACGCATCCTAAATGAAACAAACTGATCAATTGTATCGAATTGAAAATAGATGTTGTTTTTCATTAGATAGGATAGATCTTTTCCAGGTTCAACACCATAGTTATGACCAGGCCAAAACAAAGTTGTACTAGGTAGATAATTTTTTAAATATTGAATCGAATAATACAAATTTTCAGGATTACTACTTTTATCATAACATCCTCCTACACCTTCTATAAAAACGGTGTCTCCTGAAAATAAATGGTTTTCAATTAAAAAACAAACACTTCCTATTGTATGTCCAGGGGTAAGCATCGATTGAATTGTAAATGATCCTAAATTAATATTGTCTAGGTGTGAAACAAACTGTAAATTATTACAAGTAAATTGAAAGAATTCTGCTTCTTTTTTACCTATATAAACAGGAATATTGTGATTAATAGCAAATTTGTCAGCTAAGTTTGTGTGATCTATATGAGAATGAGTTAATAGTATTCCATTTAGTGTTATATTGTTTTCAGTCAAAAAATTATTTATCAATGTATAATCCCACGCAGGATCTATTAATATTCCATTCTTTAAATCATGAATTAAATAACATTGATTTTGCATAAATAAACTTGAAACCTTAAAAGTTTGAACATACATAAATTAAAAAAATTGAGAATTAATGGTTGTTTCAAATGTACTCCAAAAGGAGAATAAATCTACTTCTGAATGTTGTGGTATAATTAAAGTACAAATATAATCTCCACTCTGAAAAGAAATTGCTTTGTATTGTATTAAATTTTTAAAAGTGGATATATAAATAGAATTTGTTTTTTGTATTTCTTTTATTTCTAAAGTTTTAAGATCTAGACTAAGCCCAGTTTTAAGAACTTTAGACAAGGCCTCTTTGATTGTCCATATGAGCGTACATCCAATTTTTTCTGAAATACTATATTCATTTAAAAGATTTAATTCAAATTGTGTTATGCAAATTTTCATTGCTTCAATTCTAGATTGTTTGATTCTTTCTAGATCTATCCCAATTGGATGTTCTTCAGGAAAAGCAATAGTTATACCTATGTCATCACAATGAGTAATACTTATATGAATATTGTAATTTTTATCACTTTTTACAATAGGGAAAGAAAAAATACCACTATCTATGAAAAAAGAATTCGCTTTTTCATCTGGAATAAGTTTGTTAATTGCTTTTTTTGCTGAAATTCGCCCTAATAAATAGCTATGTTTCCGTTTATCAAAATCGAATTTGCTAAAAAGATATTTCTCGCTAATGTGTAATAA
Organism: Flavobacteriales bacterium; assembly: GCA_947474675.1. Taxonomy (GTDB): domain Bacteria; phylum Bacteroidota; class Bacteroidia; order Flavobacteriales_D; family Crocinitomicaceae; genus CAIUKX01. The sequence goes on along the minus strand of CANJKA010000037.1, from coordinate 9,547 downwards.
ATCTAATTCTGAAATTAATTCAGGAAGATTATTTTTTACTATTGAAAAACTAGCAACATAGTTTTTTTTTTTTCGAAGAAATTTAATCACAAAAAAAATATGAAAGTGAAATCAAAAGTAATAATTTTGTTCGGATTTCAATTATTTATTATGTTGTCGATGTAAAACTAAATGATATGAACCTAATTATTATAATTGTTTGATTGATAATAAAAGCTTTAATTGGTTGTTTGAAATATGTTCAAAATACATATTTACGTAGATTTTTTATTTAATATTCATTTTTATTATTCTGTAAGGTTTGCTATAATTTTAAAGTTAAATCCCTAAGCTGTAAAATTTAAATGAAAGTAATAAAGAGCATTGAAAACAATTTTGAAGTAATGTCAAAAACACTTCAAACAAGGGGTGACGAGATTAAAGCAATTTCATTTTCAAGGTTTAAACATTGTAACTCTTGTTACTATTCTTTGGAATACAATTTCATACTTGATTTAAACTGTTAGTTAAGGTTGTTTTGGTTTATTTGTATTTAACTGATGTGAATGAAGCCTCTTTTTGTTATTTTTTTTAAAGTTTAACTTTTAATTACAAAATAATACGATAGTATTAAAAACGCTTAAATTAAATTATCTTGTTTTTTACTGTACTTATTCTAAAATCGATTTAGACTAGTTATTACTTTTAAATTGTAAAATTTACTACTTTTGATATGGAAAGAAAATTAATTGTAATATAAAATTGAATAATTTATGCATGTTGATGGTTTGAAGGGATTAAATTTAAGGCATTCTTTTTTGATATATTTTTTGTTATCGTCTTTTATGTTTTTTATTTCATATTTTTTAATCCCTTATTTAAGTAATATTACTAAAATTGAAGTGATATTTTTTTGGTTTTTAGTATCTAGTTTGTTTGTTTTTTTTCCACTTTTACTTTTATCTTATATTTTCTTAAAAAAAGAAAATAGATCAAGTTCTATTTCTACTTGGGTTGTTAGATTAAGATTTAGAAAATTAAATTTGGCTGATTTGAAATTGACATTATTTGGAATAGTTTTAATCTTAGTATGTTCAGGTTTATTATTAAAAAGTATTGAGTTTCTGTCAGGACCTTTTAACCAATCACCTTCATTTATGATGTTCAAACCAATTGTAAACAATAGGTATTGGATTTTGTTTCTTTGGTTTCCATCTTGGATTTTAAATATAATGGGAGAAGAAATATTTTGGAGAGGACTTATTTTGCCAAGACAAGAATTAAATTTTGGTAAATATGCTTGGTTGATTCATGGGATTGGATGGAGTCTTTTTCATATTGCTTTTGGTTGGCAATTATTAATCACTTTGTTTCCATTAATTTTTATTCAATCTTATATTGTCCAAAAAACAAGAAATTCATGGACAGGAGTAATTATCCACGCTGGAATAAGTGGGCCTGGATTTATCGCTATGGCTTTTGGATTAGTTTAATATTTTAAAAGAGTAATTTCTCTTTTAAAATTTAAATTAATTTAAACTGTTTTAAGGTATATATTAAATGAAAGCTTATATTTGTACCTGATCTTTTCAGATAAAAAGAGAAAAAAATAAATAAATTACGCTTAATTTGTTTAGAATAAATGTTTTAACTTGAAATTTAATAAAACTCAATTTATGGCTATATCAACATCTTCTGATTATATTCCTTTATTAATCCAAATGGCGGTTGCCGGTGGTTTTGTAATTGTAACTTTGATTGTTACTCATATATTAGGACCCCGTTTAAAATCAAAAAAGAAAGATGCAGGTTGGGAATGTGGTATAGAATCACAAGGAGATTCTCGTTTTCCTATGTCTATTCGTTATTTCATGACAGCTATACTTTTTGTTTTATTTGATGTAGAGGTAATTTTCTTTTATCCATATGCAGTTAATTTTACAGAATTAAGATTGGATGGTTTACTAGCAATGATGTTATTTGTTGTTTTTTTCTTTATTGGTTTTATCTATGTACTTAAAAAGGGAGCTTTAGAATGGGGAAAATAGAAGAATTACAAGTTATAAATGGTGAAGGTTACCAATTATCAAAATTAGAAAAAGTACTAGGAGTAGCTCGTTCTAAATCAGTATGGCCGCTTCCTTTTGCAACTTCTTGTTGTGGAATTGAATACATGGCTACTGTTGGGAGTAATTATGATTTGTCTAGATTTGGAATGGAGATCATGTCATTTACGCCTAGAAATGCAGATTTATTGATTGTTGCAGGAACTATATCTAAAAAACTAGGACCAGTATTGAAGCAAGTTTATGAACAAATGTCAGAACCGAAATGGGTTCTTGCGGTAGGTGCATGTGCTTGTTCAGGTGGTATTTTTGATACATATTCAGTTTTACAGGGGATAGATAAAATTATTCCTGTTGATGTTTATGTTCCAGGATGCCCACCTCGACCTGAACAGATAATTGATGGTGTAATGAAAATTCATGAATTAGTTAAAAATGAACCATTAAGACGTCGCTATTCAGATGAATATAAACATTTATTGAAAACTTATAATATAGATGTAAATGAGTGATTTCATATTTTCACACGAAACTGTTTTGGAAAGGATTTCCAATAAATTTGAAGGTTTAATTATTTCAAGTGATATTTCATATAATATTTTAACTATTGAAGTAAAAACATCAATGACATATGAATTAATTAAGTGGTTAAAAGATGATTCAGTTTTAAATTTATCTTTTTTAACTTTAATTGGAGGAATTCATTATCCTGAAAACAAAGGAAAGGAATTAGGAATTACTTACCACGTTCATGGATTAGAAAGTAATTATAGACTGCGAATTAGAACTTTTGTACCAATTGAAAATCCGATTGTTGATTCTATTGTAGATATTTATGTAGGTGCAAATTGGTTAGAGAGAGAAACTTTTGATTTTTTTGGAATTGAATTCAAAGGACATCCAAATTTGTGTAGAATTTTAAATGAAGATGATATGGATTATTTTCCAATGAGAAAAGAATATCATTTAGAAGATGCTACTCGTGAAGATAAAGATGATCGATATTTTGGAAGATAATACTATTTGAAAATGAGTGATTTAAACAAAAACAAAATAAATACTCCAAATCTAACTTCTTTATCTAAAGAAACGATCGATGGGGATATTGCTACTCTTAATTTTGGACCTACTCATCCTGCAACTCATGGTATTTTTCAAAATATTATGAAAGTGGATGGTGATAAAATTTTATCTTCAGAGCAAACTGTTGGTTATATTCATAGAGCTTTTGAGAAATTAGCTGAAAGAAGACCTTACAATCAAATTACCCCAATTACTGATCGACTAAATTATTGTTCATCTCCTATTAATAATATGGGATGGGAAATGACTGTTGAAAAATTGATAGGTGCAGAAATTCCTAAACGTGTAGATTACATGAGAGTTATAATAATGGAACTTTCACGTATTGCAGATCATTTAGTATGTAATTCTGTTATTGGTGTTGATACTGGAGCTCTTTCAGGTTTTATGTATGTTTTTCAAGAAAGAGAAAAAATATATGATATTTTTGAGGAAGTTTGTGGTGCGAGATTAACAACTAATATTGGACGTATAGGTGGTTTTGAAAGAGATTTTAGTAAAGGATTTCATGATAAATTAAAAGCGTTTTTAGCCAACTTTCCAAAAGCATTTGAAGAATTTGATAGTCTTTTGTCTAGAAATAGAATTTTTATTGATAGAACAAGAGATGCTGGACCAATTGGTGCTAAAAGAGCGTTAGAATATGGGTTTACTGGACCTAATTTAAGAGCTGCAGGTGTTGATTATGATGTTAGAGCAATGAATCCTTATTCATCTTATCAAGATTTTGATTTTATTATTCCTGTTGGAGTAAAAGGTGATACATATGATCGATTCATGGTTCGACAAGAGGAGATTAGACAAAGTCTTAGAATAATAAATCAAGCTTATAAAAATTTGCCTGAAGGAAGTTATTTCGCGCAAAATATTCCTGAATTTTATCTTCCTCCTAAAGAAGATGTTTATAATAAAATGGAATCGTTAATTTACCATTTTAAAATAGTAATGGGGGAAATTCCAGTACCTGTTGGTGAGGTTTACCATAGTGTTGAAGGCGGTAATGGAGAGTTGGGATTTCATCTTGTAAGTGATGGAGGAAGAACACCTTATCGTTTACAATTTAGAAGACCTTGTTTTATATATTATCAAGGTTATCCTGAAATGATTACCGGCCAAACAATTTCAGAGGCCGTATTAACTTTGAGTAGTTTGAATGTTATCGCTGGAGAATTGGACGCATAGATATGATAAGTACATTAGAAACACAAGCAAAAAGACCTCCTTTTAGTCCTGAAAAAATGGCTGAAGTTCAAGGAGTAATCAAACAATTTCCAGAAGGAAAACAGAAAAGTGCTATTCTTAGAGTTTTGCACATTGCTGAAGAAGAATTCGGTGGATGGCTAAGTCCTGAAACAATGGATTACGTGGCTGGATTGTTAGATATTCAACCAATTGAAGTATATGAAGTAGCTACTTTTTATACCATGTTTAACATGCAACCTACGGGTAAATTTGTATTCGAAGTATGTCGTACAGGACCTTGTATGTTGGTTGGTAGCGATGATATTATTGAATACATTAAAACGAAATTAGGCATTTCTAAAGTGGGTGAAACAAGTGCAGATGGCATGTTTACATTGAAAACTGCTGAATGTTTAGGCGCTTGTGGTTACGGACCAATGTTACAATGTGGAAAAGTATATCACGAACATTTAACGCCTGCAAAAGTAGATGCTTTAATGGACGAATACAGAGCAAAATATTCATCTGAAAATAATAATAACTAATGGGAAGAAAATTACTATTAGAACACATTAACGTTCCTGGAATTGAAACGTATGATGTTTACCGTAATCACGGTGGTTATAAGTCAGTTGAAAAAGCGTTGAAAACAATGTCTCCTCAAGAAGTTGTTGAAGAGGTTCAAAAATCTGCATTAAAAGGTAGAGGAGGAGCTGGTTTCCCAACTGGAATGAAGTGGTCATTTTTAGCAAAACCGGAAGGTGTTCCAAGATATTTAGTTTGTAATGCAGACGAAAGTGAGCCAGGAACATTTAAAGATCGTTTCTTGATGGAAAAGTTACCACATTTAATGGTGGAAGGCATGATTACTTCAAGTTATGCGTTGGGTGCAAATACATCTTATATTTACATTCGTGGTGAATATATGTTTGTTCTGGAGATTCTTGAAAAAGCAATCGCTGAAGCTTATGCGAAAGGTTGGTTAGGAAAAAACATTCTAGGTTCAGGTTATGATTTAGATTTATACGTTGCTCCAGGTGGAGGTGCTTATATTTGTGGAGAAGAAACTGCTTTATTGGAATCGTTGGAAGGTAAAAGAGGAAATCCAAGAATGAAACCACCATTTCCTGCTATCAAAGGTTTATACGGATGTCCAACTGTTGTAAATAACGTTGAAAGTTTGTGTACAGTTGTTCCAATTATCAATATTGGTGCTGATGAATACCTTAAAATTGGTACTGAAAAAAGTTCTGGAACGAAATTAATATCTGCTTGCGGAAATTTAGCTCGTCCAGGTGTTTACGAAATAGAATTAGGAATTTCTGTAGAAGAATTTATCTACGGAGATGAATGGTGTAGAGGTATCGCTAATGGGAAAAAGATTAAAGCTTTAATTCCAGGTGGATCTTCTGTTCCAATTTTACCAGCGCATTTAATTACTAAAACGGCAACAGGTGAAGATCGTTTCATGAGTTACGAAAGTTTATCTGACGGTGGTTTCGCTTCAGGATCGATGTTAGGTTCTGGTGGATTTATCGTTTTTGATGAAGATCAATGTATCGTAAGAAATACATGGAATTTTGCTCGTTTTTATGCACATGAATCTTGTGGTCAGTGTTCTCCTTGTAGAGAAGGAACTTCATGGATGGAGAAAGTTCTTCACCGTTTAGAAACTGGAAAAGGGAATATGCGTGACATTGATTTGTTAGCAGAAATAAATAAGAAAATAGAAGGTAATACAATTTGTCCATTAGGTGACGCGGCTGCATGGCCTGTTGCTGCTGCAATTCGTCACTTCCGTGAAGAGTTTGAATGGCACGTTACACACCCTGAAGAGGCTGTAAAACGTAACTATGGTTTATTAAAAACTCCATCAATAACTTTATAAAAATACAATTATGATCAAAGTCACAATTGATGATATAGAAATAGAAGTAGAAGAAGGTACTACAATTATGAACGCCGCTCGTATGATCGGTGGTGATGTCGTTCCTCCAGCTATGTGCTATTATAGCTCACTTCCTGGAACTGGTGGAAAGTGTAGAACATGTTTGGTAGAAATTGCTGCTGGTTCTACAAAAGATCCTCGTCCAATGCCGAAATTAATGGTTTCTTGTTCTACTACAGTTCAAGATGGTATGATTGTTAAAAACAGAACAAGTGAAAAGGTTATCGAAAACCGTGGAGCTGTTGTTGAGTTTTTATTGATCAATCACCCATTGGATTGTCCGGTTTGTGATCAAGCAGGAGAATGTGATCTGCAAGATTTAGGTTTTTCTCACGGTAAAGAAGGTTCTAGATACGAAGAAGAAAAAAGAACATTTGAGCCAATTGATATTGGTGAAAACATCAAGTTGCATATGAACAGATGTATCTTATGTTACAGATGTGTCCACGTAGCAAATCAATTGACAGATCAACGTGTTCATGGTGCTTTACACCGTGGAGATCATACTGAAATCAGTACATATATTGAGAAAGCTGTTGATAATGATTTCTCAGGAAATATGATTGACGTTTGTCCAGTTGGAGCTTTAACAGATAGATCTGCTCGTTTTAAAAGTCGTGTCTGGTTTTTAAAACCGATGAATGCATCTTGTGAATGTACTAAATGTTCTGGAAAAGCGGTTGTTTGGATGTTTGGTAAACAAATGTATAGAGTTACTACTCGTCAGGACCAATATGGAGAAGTAGAGGTGAAAGATGGGAAACCAGAGTGGATTTGCAACGAATGTCGTTTTGATAAAAAAGATTTAGAGCAATGGACAATTGAAGGACCAAGACATATTAGTCGTAATTCTGTTATTTCTCAAGGTCATTATGAGGTTTCAAAAACTAATTTACTAAAATAATTATATAATGATAATAGAAAAATTAATCTTAGTCATTGTAATATTTGCTGTTTCTATTTTGGCAGCACTTTATTCGACTCTTTTAGAACGAAAGGCTGCTGCTTGGTTTCAAGATAGAATAGGACCCAATAGAACTGGATTCTTTTCTCTTTTACAACCTTTAGCCGATGGGGTTAAAATGTTTATAAAAGAAGATGGTATACCTTTGAATACTGATAAATGGTTGTTTATTATAGGGCCAGGTATAGCAATGTTCACTTCATTAATAACTAGTACAGTTATTCCATGGGGACCTGATTTAGAAATTTTTGGTTCTAAAGTAGCTTTGCAAATTGCTGAGTTTGACATGGGAATTTTATTCATTATGGGGGTTTTATCTATCAGTGTTTATGGAATAATGATTGGAGCTTGGGCGTCAAATAATAAATATTCATTATATGGCGCAATTAGAGCATCTTCCCAAATGATCTCATATGAATTAGCAATGGGATTGATTGCTATTACTATTATTATGATGACAGGAAGCCTTAGTTTAAGAGCTATAGTTGAAAGCCAACATGGAATGAATTGGAATATTTTTTATCAACCGATTGGGTTTGTGGTGTTTTTTATATGTGCTTTAGCAGAAACAAATCGCGCACCTTTCGATTTAGCTGAATGTGAATCTGAATTAATTGGTGGATACCATACTGAATATGGATCAATGAAACTTGGATTTTATTTATTTGCTGAGTATGTTAATATGTTTATATCCGCAGCAATCATTTCTATTTTATTTTTAGGTGGTTACAATTTTCCAGGAATGGATAGTTTTAGTGGTAATATTTTAGCTATCATGTGTTTAGGTGCCTTTTTCACTAAAATTGTTTTAATCATTTTTATTTTTATGTGGATTAGATGGACTATTCCACGTTTCCGTTACGATCAATTAATGCATTTAGGATGGAAAAAATTAATACCAATTGCTTTAATTAATTTGATGATTACTGGTATTATTATAGCTTTCACTAAAGGTTGGTTTAATTAGAATATAAAATTATGCAAAGTTTATCGAATAGAAGTAAGGTTGTTTCCAATAAACCAATGACGTTTTTAGAAAGAATGTACTTACCTGTTATTTTTGGCGGTATGTGGATTACATTTAAGCATCTTTTTAAGAAAAATGTAACCCTTCAGTATCCTGAGGAACAAAAAGTATTCGCGCCTGTATACAGAGGTCAACATGTCTTAAAACGTGATGAACAAGGTAGAGAAAATTGCACTGCTTGTGGTTTATGTGCGGTTGCTTGTCCAGCTGAAGCGATTACAATGATTGCAGGTGAAAGAAAAAAAGGTGATGAAGACAAATACCGTGAAGAAAAATATGCTGAAGTGTATGAAATTAATATGCTACGTTGTATTTTTTGTGGTTTGTGTGAAGAAGCCTGCCCTAAAGAAGCAATTTTTTTAACTGATAGAATTGTTCCTTCACAATATGAAAGGGAAGATTTTATTATGGGGAAAGACACTTTAGTTGAAGATATGAATAATAGAATTGATATTTCATTACGTCAAATGACGGGTAAAAGAGGAGAAAAATGAGTATAGATATAATTGTATATATATTAGGAGGCTTAACAATAGGTTCGGCTTTAATGGTGATTTTAAGTAGTCATCCAATTAGAAGTATTTTATACCTAATTGTTACTTTCTTTATGATTTCAGCGAACTATGTCTTATTAAATGCACAGTTTTTAGCGATCGTTAATATCATTGTTTATGCTGGGGCAATAATGGTTTTGTTTCTTTTTGTTTTGATGATGTTAAATCTTAGTAAAGATACTGAACCAAAAGCTTCTATTCCAATGATTGGAGCTTCAGTAATTGCTGGTGGTTCTTTATTAGTTGTGTTAATTGCTGCAATGAAAAAAGCAATTCTTGCACCTGGTGTTTCATCTGATACTGTAAATGACATTGGTCTTGTAAAAACATTGGGGCATGAATTATTTACAACGTATGTCCTTCCTTTCGAAATAACTTCAGTTTTATTTATTTCAGCGATTGTTGGTGCTGTCTTATTAGCGAAACGTGAAAAACAAATTATAGATTAATTATGGTATTAGCAACTATTTTTGAATCCGTATCTCCTCAGTATTATTTAGTACTTTCTTCTATTTTATTCGTGATAGGTATTATTGGAGTTTTGATACGTAAAAATGCCATCATCGTGTTGATGTGTGTTGAATTAATGTTAAATGCAGTAAACCTTTTATTGGTTGCATTTTCAACTTTCTTTGGACAATCAGATGGACAGTTATTCGTCTTCTTTATCATGGTCGTTGCAGCTGCTGAAGCTACAGTTGGACTTTCGATATTAGTATTGATCTATCGTAACACGAGATCTGT